>DATMXY010000537.1:0-11914 GCA_035561275.1 Anaerovoracaceae bacterium
GCGCGAAATATTCCAGTTATAGCAAAAAGAAAAAGGAGAGAAACGTATGTTGGATTATCTGTTCAGCCCATTTACGATCAAGGGAAAGACGGTAAAAAATCGCTGTGTGGTGCCTGCGATGGTGACAAACTATTGTGAAAAAGACGGAAAAGCGACGGAACGGTACATCGCATACCATGAGGCAAAGGCGAAAGGAGGCTTCGGCCTTATTATCACCGAAGACTACGCCGTGGATCCAAAAGGAAGGGGCTTTTCGAACGTAGCCGGACTATGGAACGACGAACAAATCGAAAGCCACAGCAAACTGCCGGAACGAGTGCATAAATACGGCGCACTGATCATAGCGCAGATCTATCATAGCGGCAGGCAAACCTACGAAGCTGTGATCGGAGAAAAACCCTGCGCCCCGTCTTCGATCCCCTGCCCGTTCAGTCCCGATATGCCCACCGAGCTGACTGCCGCCGAGATTGAAGCCATCATCGAAGAATTCGGGGACTGCGCCCTGCGTGCTAAAAAATGCGGATTTGACGGAGTAGAGGTCCATGGCGCCCACGGATATCTCATCGCGGAATTTATGTCCCTTTATTCCAATAAACGAACCGATCAATACGGCGGGACCTTGATGAACCGCCTTCGTTTTCCCGTTGAAATCATTAAAAATATCCGGATGAAATGCGGAGACGACTTTATCATTGATTTCCGGATTTCCGCCGATGAAATGGTGGAAGGAGGAAGAACGATTGAGGATACGAAGACAATTATTCCTATTCTGGAAAACGCGGGTCTTGATCTGATCCATGTTTCCGCCGGAACCTATGCGACCGCCGACGCCATCGTCCCGCCTGCGTACACGCCCCATGGCTGGATCGTGAATTTCGCGGAAGAAGTCAAGATGAGCTGCTCGATTCCGGTCATCACGGTTGGCCGCATCAATGACCCGATCTTAGCGGACCACATCATTGAGTCCGGCAGAGCCGATTTCGTCGCGATGGGCCGCGCGTCCCTGACGGACCCCGAAATGCCCAACAAAGCCAGGGAAGAGAAGTTTGAAGATATCCGTACCTGTATCGCATGCAACCTGGGCTGTCTGGACCTGTTATTCAAGGATCAGGACATCAAGTGTGTGCTGAATCCGACTCTGGGCAGGGAATTTGAATGTAAGACGGAAAAGGCGTCGCAGCCCAAAAAGGTTGCGGTAGTCGGCGCCGGGCCCTCGGGCTTACAGGCGGCGATCGCTGCGGCTGAAGCGGGGCATGACGTAAAAGTCTATGAGAAAACGGACCGTCCCGGCGGCCAATTCCGAATCGCTGCGATACCGCCGGCGAAAGGAGAGCTCAGCTGCTTTGTTAATTGGCAGGAAACCCAATTAAATAAGCTGGGAGTAAAGATCCAATACAACACGGAAGTCGACGCAGATTTCATAAAAGCCAACCCCGCCGACGTCGTCGTCGTTGCCACGGGAGCGGAACCCATCGTTCCCCCCATAAAAGGAATCGACTTACCCCATGTGCATACCGCAATCGACGTTTTAAGCGGCAAAGCGAATGTCGGACCGAACATTGTCGTGATCGGCGGCGGGCAGGTAGGCGCTGAAACCGCTCATCATTTCGCACTTCATTTAAAGAAGGTAACTCTGGTGGAAATGCTGCCGGATATTGCCGTGGAAGAAGCCCTTGCTCCCCGGTGGCACCTGCTGCGCTGGCTGGAGAAGTGGAAGGTGAATGTGCTGACGAATACAACGGTAACCGAAATCACCGGTAATTCTGTAAAGGCGAAAGGTGTAACAGAGGCAGAGATCCCTGCGGATACAGTTGTTCTTGCGGCCGGTTCCAGGCCGAATAACAAACTGGCCGATGAATTGAAAGCCGCAGGCTATCAGGTAAAGGTTATCGGTGACGCGGAAAAGGTCGGACTTGTAATGGACGCAGTCGCCCAGGGCTATGATACCGGAGCAAATTTATAGCGGCCGTTTCACATGATGCCGCATTGTTTATACTGCAGCAAAGACAGACCGTATGGGCGTTGAGGCCCATACGGTTTTATAATGTGGGTTTTTTAAAGCTGATTTCTCAAAGGGCGAAGATATTTCCTGAGGCACTGAACCCATAACACCGGACACTCATTTTGCACACCCCCCCCAGTCAGGGGGAGTCCAACTTTATGTCCGCACCCCAAGGTGTGCAAAATTTTGAGTAATGTGTATAATAATAGTAAATATATTCCAAATATACGTTTGGTAGTCGAAAATTAGCACGGATCAGGCATGAAAATTCGATTTAGATCAGAACGGATACACATTAATTGAAATTTTGCACACTTCACAGTAGGGCACTGCCCACCGCCGAAGCTGGCAGTACAAAATGTACTTTAGAATTCAGGACGCTTTCAAGTGGTAAAACAGTAATCCTGATATCCCTTTAGAGGTGGCAAAGGGGCGAAGGCAAAGTGGCTTGAACATAGTAAAAGCCAGCGCCTTGAGACACTGGCCAGCAACAGGGGCTTATAGCCCTGAGCAAACCATCCGTTTTGCGGGTGCGCATGATCTTTTTACCTGTTCATGGTATAATATTCTATCTGATCGGTGAGAGGAGTGATTTCTATGTCAGATCCCGCAAAACTGGCGGCTGGTACGGTTTCGAAACAGGAGGTGATCGGCCGCACCCTGGAATTGATCCGCATTCCGTCCTACTGGGGGATACCCAGCCAGGAGACGGAGGCAGCCCAATATCTCAAGGCTCTGTTTGACAGCGAGGGCATCGAAAGCTGGATCGACCCGCTGGATGAAGGGCGCAGCAACGTTCTGGCACGGCTCCCCGGCGCGGGCGGCGGAAGGACGCTGATGCTCTGCGGCCATACGGATACCGTGCCGCCCTATGATATGGAGTGCGCCGTCGACCCGTATATCGATGAGGAAGGTAAACTTCGCGGGCGCGGCGCTTCCGACATGAAAGGGCCGGATATCGTGATGGCGTATGCCCTTATTGCACTGAAGCGCTTGGGCGTCACGCTGAAAGGAGATCTGGTCTTCGCAGGCGTGGCGGACGAGGAAGGCCATAGCCTGGGAGCTATCGATATCGTGGAAAAGGGCTACAAGGCGGATGCGGTCATCATCGGCGAACCTACCGGAAAAGATAACATATCCATTGCGCGCAAGGGCCTTGAATGGATCGATTTGAAATTCAAAGGCCTTAAGGTTCATGGAGGAATGCAGGACCAGGGCGTTAACGCCATTGAAATGGCCAACAGGTTCATTTCCGTGATCTATGCGGAGCTTGTGCCGAAGCTGAGAGAACGCGTTGTCGACATACCGATGTTCGGCCATTCCACAATCAACCTCGGCCGCATCGAGGGCGGCGACCAGCCTTCGACGGTGGCGGGCGAATGCCTGCTCCAGATCGACAGGCGCTGGATGCCCGGAATCGAGACCTTCGAGAGCATGTGGCAGGAGATCCGGGATATCATCGACAGGCTTCACGCGGAGGATGAGCGTTTTCAGTGTGAGATGAGCATTCATAAAGAGAGTAAAATGAAGGAAGGCTACGTCCATCTGCCCGCGGTCCAGGACATCAGCTGCGATATCGTGAAAATCACAAAACGAAATGCCGAAAAGGCCATCGGCCATGCGCCGGAAATCATCGGTTCAGTCGGGGGCTGGGACGACACCGGCGTCCTGAAGGGTTACGGCGGTCTGGACTGCATTACATACGGCCCGGGCGACAAGCTTACCTGTCACTCCAAACATGAGTACATAGACACGGACGAAATGATGGAAATGCTGGAAGCGTATATCGGTACAGCCGTCGAGTTTTGCGGCATAAACAAATCCCAAAGTTAAACGGTCTGAAAGGAGACAGTTCAGTTGGAACAGATCAGGATTGGAAAAATAGCGGCGCTTCTGGTTTTGAGCGATACGGCGGAAGTCGATTTAATCCGTAAAAAGGCAAAGGAAAGCGGATACCGGTTTTATCAGGGCCACGTCGGATCTATGGACTCCTCTAAAATTTTCGCAGCCATCGAAACGGCGGCCAAAAAAGAAGGCATGATCGGGCAGAACTACAGAGAGGAGCATTCGGTCTACCATTCGATCCTTGAGGCGTATACCGCGATCTGCCGGGGACAGGAAGGACTGGGGTCCGTGCTTCGGACTGCCGGATTGGTGTTCAGCATCGTTCGCGGTCCCAGAACTGCCGGCGATATCAACGACGGGGATTGGATCGCCGTAGTGCTGTACGGGAACATGGGTGCTCCAACCAAGGGATATGAGCATGAGGTGCTTGGCCTCGGCATCAATCCGGTTTGAACGGTTTCCCGAAACGGCTCGGATTTAGGGGTATCCCGAAACGGCTCAAGTTCAAACGGCTCGGATTCCTGTTGACACAGGAAGAAATATCGGAATATAATTAGCATATCATATAGAACGACGGCGTCAGTGTGGGTTACAATCGCCGACTGACGCCTACGGTTTGAATACGGTAAAGTCCATATTTGGGAAATGCCCAGAGTTATTAGTTGTAAGGGGGCAAAACTCGATGTTTATTGAGTTTTGCTCTTTTTTGTTTGTCCGGGAGGAAGCGGAATGGAATCGGCATTGACAGCGACAAAAATGATAGAAAAAGAAATCATCATAACAGGCAGGGACCTTGATCTGGAGGACGTCGTCGCCGTGGCGGAAAGAAACGGAAAGGTAAAACTGTCGGAATACGCGAAGACAAAAATTATGAGGGCCTACGGGACAGTAAAGCAAAAGATTGAGGAAAAAGCGCCGGTCTACGGTGTGACCACCGGCTTCGGAAAGCTGAGCAGCGTCGCCATCGACCGGGAACAATCGAGGCAGCTCCAGAAGAACCTCATCATGAGCCATGCCTGCGGTGTTGGAAAGCCTTTTTCCATAGAAGTTACACGGGCGATCATGCTGCTGAGGGCCAATACGCTGGCCAACGGACATTCCGGCGTCAATCCGGCGGTGGCGGAAACCTTGGTGTCCATGCTGAACGAGGGAGTCCATCCGGTCATACCGGAGAAAGGGTCTCTTGGCGCGAGCGGCGATCTGGCCAATCTGGCCCATGTCGCGCTGGTGATGATCGGAATGGGGGAAGCCGTATACCGGGGCGAGAGGATGGAGGGCTCGGCCGCCATGAAGGGGGCCGGTATTCCGGTCATTGAGCTGGAAGGAAAAGACGGGCTCGGCCTGATCAACGGGACCCAGGTGATGACAGCACTGGGCGCGCTGCACCTGTACGAGGCGGAGAAACTCATGAAAACGGCCAATATCGCGGCGGCCCTGACGATGGAGGCGCTTCGCGGTCTGACCAACGCCATGGACCCGCGGATCCACAAGCTCCGGCCTCATGCCGGACAGTCCGCCTGCGCAAAAGAAATTCTTGATTTGCTGAAGGGAAGCTGCTGTGTCAACAAAACGGAGCGGGTACAGGACGCCTACAGCTTACGGTGCGTCCCGCAGGTACACGGAGCGTCAATGGACGCGATCCATTATGTGAGAAACGTGATTGAGACCGAAATGAATTCGGTTACGGATAATCCCATCGTTTTTCCCGACGAGGGGGAAATCATTTCGGGAGGAAATTTCCACGGGCAGCCCCTGGCGCTTGCGCTGGATTTTCTGGCCATCGCCCTTTCAGAGCTTGCGGATATCAGCGAAAGAAGGATCGAGCGCCTGGTGAATCCCCAGCTGAGCGGATTGCCCGCTTTTCTGGCAAAAGAGAGCGGGATCAACTCAGGTTATATGATCGCACAATACACGGCGGCTTCTCTGGTATCGGAGAATAAAATATTCGCCTCGCCCGCCAGCGTCGATTCCATTCCTTCCTCCGCCAATCAGGAGGACCATGTGAGCATGGGATCCATTTCCGCGAGAAAACTCGGCGGGATCACAGAAAATCTAAGGCATGTGCTGGCCATCGAATTACTGTGCGCCGCGCAGGCCGTCGATCTGCAGAAGCCCCGCACGCTGGGGAAAGGTACCGGGGCGGCATACCGGGAAGTCAGGGAATTGGTTCCGCCTTTAGAAGCGGACCGGGTGATTTATCCTGAGATCGACAAAATAGCCGCGCTCCTGAAAGACGGTTTTACCGAGCGGGTCGGGCAGAGCCGGGAAACCGCCGATTTACCCGATCGGCGCCGCCAAGGTAAAACAAAAGAAAGAAGGGTTTGAAATGATGAATGATCCGGAACAGTTAAATTTAAAGCAATCAATGTTGAAGCAATCGGTAAAGCTGGAAATGGATATGGAGCTGCCTGAAATGTCGGCGTTTGTCCACGGAATCAGAAGGGCCCCGAGCCGTGGGTTCCGGCTGTCACAGTCTCAGGCCGAAACTGCCCTGAAGAATGCGCTGCGTTATGTGCCGGAGCGCCTGCACGGAAAGCTGGCGCCGGAATTTATGGAAGAACTGATGACTTATGGACGGATCTATGCTTACCGGTATCGCCCGGAAGGGAGGGTCTACGGGAAGAGCATTAACGAATATAAAGGAAACTGCGTGGAGGGCAGGGCTTTTCAGGTGATGATCGACAATAATCTTGATTTTGAAACAGCCTTGTATCCCTATGAGCTGGTCACCTACGGGGAAACCGGACAGGTATGCCAGAACTGGATGCAGTACCGTTTGATCAAGAAATATCTTGAGGTGTTAACGCAGGATCAGACCCTTGTCATTGAATCGGGGCATCCGCTCGGGCTGTTCCCCTCCAGGCCGGACGCGCCCAGGGTGATCATCACCAATGCCTTGATGATCGGCATGTTTGACAATCAGCATGACTGGGAGATCGCCGAGGAGATGGGCGTTGCAAATTACGGCCAGATGACGGCGGGGGGGTGGATGTACATCGGTCCCCAGGGGATCGTTCATGGAACATATAATACGATTCTGACGGCGGGCAGGCTGAAGCTGGGAGTTCCCGCGGACGGGGACCTTCGCGGCAAGCTCTTTGTGACGTCCGGTCTCGGAGGAATGAGCGGGGCGCAGCCGAAGGCAATAGAAATAGCCAACGGCGTCGGAATAATCGCCGAGGTCGACGCCTCCAGGATCAACACCAGGTACGTTCAGGGGTGGGTGAGCAGAGTTACCGACCGGCTGGAAGAAGTGTTTGAAACAGCGGAAGAGTATCAGCAAAAGAAAAAATCCATATCCATCGCATATCATGGAAATATTGTCGATCTGCTTCAGTATGCCGTCGACCACGGAAAGAAGATCGATCTGCTGTCCGACCAGACTTCCTGCCACGCGGCGTACGACGGGGGTTACTGCCCTCAGGGAATCTCATTTGAAGAGAGAACGGAGCTTTTAAGGACTGACCGGAAGAAATTCCGAAGCCTTGTGAATCAGTCTCTCAGAAGGCATTTCGAGCTGATCCGGGCGCTTGTGGAGCAAGGTTCCTACTTTTTTGATTATGGTAATTCTTTTATGAAGTCCATATTCGACGCAGGAGTGAAGGAAATCTCCAGAAACGGGACGGATGAGAAGGACGGCTTTATTTTCCCGTCCTATGTGGAGGATCTCATGGGGCCGGAGCTGTTCGATTACGGCTACGGACCCTTCCGCTGGGTATGCCTGAGCGGAAAAGAAGAGGACCTGATCAGGACAGACCGCGCGGCCATGGAATGCATCGACCCGAACAGGCGGGGCCAGGACCGGGATAACTGGGTCTGGATCATGGACGCGCAGAAAAACAATCTGGTGGTGGGGACGAAAGCCAGGATCTTATATCAGGACGCGGTCGGAAGGACAAAAATCGCGCTGAAATTCAATGAAATGGTTCGAAGCGGCGAGATCGGGCCGGTCATGCTCGGAAGAGATCACCACGATGTGAGCGGGACCGATTCCCCGTTCCGGGAAACTGCGAATATCAAGGATGGAAGCAATGTCATGGCCGATATGGCCGTCCAGTGTTTCGCCGGGAATGCGGCGAGGGGAATGAGTCTCGTTGCCCTTCACAACGGCGGAGGCGTAGGGATCGGCAAGGCGGTCAACGGCGGTTTCGGCCTGGTCCTCGACGGGTCCGAACGGGTATCGGATATCATCAGATCCGCGATGATGTGGGATGTGATGGGAGGCGTAGCGCGGCGTTCCTGGGCGAGAAATCTTAACGCAATGACTGTCTGCAGAGACTATAATGAAAAGGCCGGCGATGAAGCCGGCAACCCGATGGGCTTAGGATATATCACGATACCTCACATCGCGGAAGAGGAAATCGTCAGGAGCACAGTGGCGGAAGCCTTTCAAGGGCACGGCAACCCGATTCGATCTGCTGATCAGGGAGGAAGATGAAATGGCAAAAATCGTGGAATGTGTCCCGAACTTCAGTGAAGGAAGGGATTTTGAAAAAATAGGAAGGATCCTTGCTCCTTTCCAGGCGGCGGAAGGCTGCAGGCTTCTGGACCACAGCGCGGACAAGGATCATAACAGAGTGGTGGTCACGGTGATGGGCGAGCCGCAGAGCGTGAAAAAGGCTGTCGTCGAAGCGGTTGGCGCTGCGATCAGGGAGATCGACATGAATCGGCACAGCGGCGGACATCCGCGCATGGGCGCCGCCGATGTGATCCCTTTTATCCCCATTATGGATATGACGATGGCTGAGGCTGTTGAACTGGCTGAAGAGACAGCACGGGAAATCGCCACGCGATACGATCTTCCGGTTTTCCTTTATGAAAAAGCGGCTTCGGCGCCGGAAAGGGAGAACCTTGCAAATGTGAGAAAGGGAGAGTTTGAAGGCTTAATAGAAAAGCTGGAACGGCCGGAATGGAAACCGGATTTCGGGCCGGCCAGGCCCCATCCCACTGCCGGCGCCGCTGCGGTCGGAGCCAGGATGCCTCTGGTCGCCTTCAATATCAACCTGGATACGACCAGCCTTGAAATCGCGGATAAGATCGCAAGATGCATCCGGCATATCTCAGGGGGATTTCGCTTTACAAAGGCTATGGGAGTCGATCTAAAGGAAAGAGGAATCGTCCAGGTATCCATCAATATGACCGACTATACGAAGACAGCGCTTTACCGGGTTTTTGAAACCGTTAAGTTTGAGGCGCGGAGATACGGCGTTTCCGTGGTGGGAAGCGAGATCGTGGGACTTGCCCCCATGGAGGCGCTGCTTGACGCCGCCGCTTATTACCTGCAGCTTGAGGATTTTGACATAAAGAAGCAGGTGATCGAAAGCCGGATCCTGGAATAAAGAGGTAGATAAAAATGAAAGCGGATTTAATGATCAGATCAGATTATATTTTCACCTGCAGCGAAAAAAAGGACAGGGAAATCGTCAACGGATACATCGCCGCGGCAAACGGGAGGATCACCGCCGTCGGTGACGGGGAGGCGCCCCGGGACTGGTTTGGAAATGGTACCAGGTATATCGACGCAAGGGGGAAGACGGTAACGCCGGGCCTCATCGACGCCCATACCCACCTGATCCATGGAGGTTCCCGGGAGAAGGAGCTGTCTTTGAAGCTCAGAGGCGTTCCATACCTGGAGATCCTTAAAATGGGCGGAGGCATTCTGAGCACTGTCGAAAGTACCAGGGCGACCTCAAAGGATGAACTGAAAAGAAAGGCGAGGAAGAGTCTGAAGCAGATGCTTCTTCATGGAACGACTACAATTGAGGCAAAAAGCGGTTACGGACTTGATCTGGAGACCGAGGTGAAATGCCTTCAGGCGGCTGCGGAGCTGGACCGGGAAGGGGAGATCGATATCGTCAGCACCTATATGGGCGCTCATGCGGTTCCGGAGGAATATAAAAGGGATAAACAGGGCTACATCGATTTTATGATAAGCCGCGCGATGCCGTATGTGGCGGAAAACAGGCTGGCGGAGTTCATGGACGTCTTCTGTGAAGAAGGGGTCTTTTCGCCGGAGGAATCCAGAAAGCTGATGCAAGCCGGGAAAGAACTGGGATTCAAGCTCAAAATACACGCGGACGAAATCGTTCCGCTGCAGGGGGCGGAGCTTGCGGCTGAAATGGGAGCGCTTTCGGCGGAACACCTGCTGGCGGCGTCGGAAGAAGGCATGGACGCCATGAGCAGGGCGAATACGACGGCGGTTTTACTGCCGGGCACCTCCTTTTATCTGATGACGGGAAAATACGCGCAGGCACGCAGGATGATGGAAAAAGGGATCCGGGTCGCCATTGCGACAGACTATAATCCAGGGAGCTGCCCCACGGAAAATCTCCAGGCGGTCATGCTCTTTGCGTGTCTTGGAATGAAGCTGCTGCCCGAAGAAATCATCAAATGCATGACGATCAACGCCGCTTACGCCATTGACCGGGCTGCTGAGACCGGCAGCATCGAAATCGGTAAAAAAGCAGATATCGTGATTTTTGACACGCCGAACCTTGATTATCTCATCTATCATTTCGGGATCAACCATGCCGAAACAGTGGTCAAAAACGGAAAAGTCGCGGTGGAAAACGGAAATCTGGCAAAGGAGTCGGGATATGGGATTATTGATTGACAAAACCATAAAGGAGTTCAGCGATCTGCTGGCAAGCAGAGAGCCGGCGCCGGGAGGCGGCAGTACGGCCGCGCTGTCGGGAGCCCTGGCGGCGTCCCTCACCGTGATGGTGGCAGAGCTTTCCTTTGGAAAAAAGTCTTATGAAGCTCTGGAGGACGGGATCAAAAGCCGTTTCCGCGATGAATCTGAAGAAGCGGAACGGCTGAGGACTGTTTTCCTGAATTTGGTGGATGAGGACACAAAAGCCTTCAATGTATATATGGATGCGCTTAAAATGCCCGCTGAGACGGAGGCGGAAAGGACGAAACGCGCAGAATCCATGGAACAGGCAAGTCTGGCCACATTGAACGTGCCCCTTGAGGTGGCGGAAAACTGTGTCCGGATTTTAAAAAATCAGCACACCGTCGCGGAATATGGCAACAAAAATGCGGCGTCCGATATCGGAGTGGGAGCGCTGCTTGCGTTTACAGGTCTGGAAGGCGCTGTCCTGAACGTAAAAATCAACCTTCCCGCCATTTCCGACGAGAAAATTAAAAGGACAGCTTTGAAAAGGACGGCTGAATATCTGCGGGAGGCGGAAGAATTAAAGGCAGATATCATGAGGATCGTCAACAGCAGGATGTAAGACGCCGCCCGTAAAATACGTGCCGTTTAAAAAACAGCGTCAATGCAGCCCCTTATAATACTGCTTAAAGAACTCCTTCAGGGAGTTGACCAGCAGGGACAGTTTTATATAGTCTGTCATTTGATCCTGCACGGTGTTAAGGTCAGACCCGGACTTTTTAACGTTCAGGCTGCGGATCTCGTCTTCCGTCATTCCGTTTTCCAGTTCCAGCTGACTCATCAGAGAATACCTGATCCTGTGCAGGCTTTCATCGCCGTGTTCCACGCAATATTCACAGTACTTGACAAGCTCATTCCTGTTCGCGAAGCCTGACGCCATGTGATCGATCCCCGATTTGCGGGCGTAATCCGCGGTAAAAGATTCAAACCCGCTCCGGATAAAGCCGGCTGCCAGAAGGGATAATTTTTCACACCCCTCGACGATAAACTTCTGTTCCACATTCTGATCGTTCAGGATGGTCATGATCCTGTTGGCTTCCAGAATAATCATATTCGGAGCCACAATACTTCTGCTGCAGACGGCAAGAAGCTCTTCCACGCTGTGAACCAGAGCGTTCGCATGATCCATATCGGTTATCCCCCTTATTTCTAATCGACTGTCGTTCAATTATTTCCCCTGTTCCCCTTCTCAATACAGTATATCATGGCAATCGATGCAGTCAATTAACCGGCAGGCCCGAAAAAAATCGAAAAAACGACGTTTTATTCAATAGGAAACAGGGAGGGCGACAAGTAGAAAAGAATGGCCGGCCGGGATTTCTGCATCTCCAGAAACGTTTATTTCTAATTTAGATAAAAATAACATATATTATTATAAATATATGTTACTA
>DATMXY010000538.1:0-7465 GCA_035561275.1 Anaerovoracaceae bacterium
AGAAATGACAATTTTGGCCCAAGACCTGTAAAAGCGAGGAAATCGAAAGGAGGGCGCGCCATGGTACATAAAATTTTTATCGACGGACAGGAAGGGACGACGGGCCTGAAGATCCGGAAACGCCTGAAGGAAAGAAACGACCTGGAGGTGCTTACCATCGCCGAAGAGGGCAGGAAAGACCTGAAAGCGCGCCTTGAAATGATCCGCCGGGCTGACATTTCGTTCTTATGCCTGCCGGACGCCGCCTCAAAAGAGATCGCGGGACTGGCAGATCCGGACCGCAGGATCCTGGACACTTCCACTGCCCACAGAACGGATCAAAATTGGGCCTACGGTTTTCCCGAACTTTCCGAAACGCAAAAAGATAAAATCAGGACGTCAAACCGGGTAGCCGTTCCAGGCTGCCACGCCACGGGATTCGTCGCGCTGGTGGAACCGTTGATTTCCCTGAACCTCATAGATAAGGACTATCCGTTTGTCTGCCATTCCATTACCGGATACAGCGGCGGCGGGAAAAGCATGATCGCCCAATATGAAGGGGATGGCGGGGACCAAAGCCTGACCAGCCCGCGGCAGTACGGGCTGGACCAGAACCACAAGCATCTGCCGGAGATGCAGGTTATCACGGGGATCGGCAGCCCGCCGGCATTTCATCCCATCGTGTCCGGTTACTACAGCGGAATGCTTGTCACCGTACCGCTTCACAGCCGGCTGATGAAAAAAAACCTGAAACAGTCCGAACTCCGGCAGGAAATTGCGGAATACTATCAAGGCAGGCCAATGATCCGGGTGAAGGAAGCGGACGAAAAACCCGCGGACGGATTTATGGCCGCGGGCGCCCTTGCGGAAACTGACGGGCTGGAAATCTATGTCCTGGGCAATGACGAGCAGATTTCCCTGATGGCGCGCTTTGACAATCTGGGCAAGGGCGCGTCGGGCGCCGCCATACAGTGCATGAACATCATGCTGGGCCTGCCCGAGGAGAAAGGGCTTGTGATATGATACAGAAATACATAGAAAAAACCGTAGTGATCAAATACGGCGGCAATGCGATGCAAAGCGAGGGGCTGAAAAGCGCCGTTATGAACGACCTCGTCCATCTGGCCGCCATGGGGATCCGGGTGGTGCTGGTCCACGGGGGCGGCCCCGAGATCAGCAATATGCTCGCCATTATGGGCAAGGAAACGAAGTTCATCAACGGGCTGCGATATACGGACGCGGAGACGGTAGAAGTGGCCGCCATGGTACTGGCAGGTAAGGTCAATAAGAGCCTGGTCTCGCTGATCCGGCAGAACGGTGGAAAGGCCATCGGCCTATGCGGTCTGGACGGCGGAATGCTCCAGGTTGTAAAACTGCAGGGCGAAGCGGACTTTGGCTTTGTGGGAGAAATCGAGAAGGTAGATACATCGCCTATTACCATTTTACTGGATAACGGGTTCATACCCGTCATCGCCACAGTGGGGGCCGACGCAGGCGGCCAGACCTATAACATTAACGCGGATACGGCGGCGGCCGCCATCGCAGGCGCATTGAAGGCGGATAAGTTTATTTTCATGACCGACGTAAAAGGGCTGCTGCGGGATAAGGACAACGAAACTTCCCTGATTTCCCGGATCAGCGCCGGCGAAGCCCCGAAGCTCATGGAAGAGGGGATCATTTCCGGAGGTATGATCCCGAAGATACAAAGCTGCGTCGACGGAATCAAAAGCGGCGTCAGAGAAGTGTCCATCATCGACGGAAGGACCGAACATTCCATCCTCAGGGAACTGTCCTCGGAAACCGGGATCGGGACGCGGATATACGGGGAACAAAATATATAAAACAAATTGACAAGTCAACATCCTTTTCAGGGACTCCAGGCCGATGTAAATACACACTATGGAATACATAACAAGGGGGACTATCGTGAACAGTACTGAAATCAAAGAAAGAGACAAACAATATATCCTTGGGACCTATGCCAGAAACGATCTTTGCATCGCAAAGGGATCGGGGGCGGCGTGCTGGTCGCCGGAGGGGAAAAAATATATCGACTTCTCATCGGGTATCGGCGTGAATGCCTTCGGTTATTGCGACGAAGGCTGGATCAACGCAGTCACGCAGCAGCTTCGGACGCTGCAGCATGCCTCAAATCTTTTTTACACCGAGCCCTGCGGCGAGCTTGCCGAAATGCTGGTCAAAAGGACCGGCTTTGATAAGGCCTTTTTCTGCAATTCCGGCGCGGAAGCCAACGAAGGGGCCATCAAGGCGGCAAGGAAATACAGTTATCTGAAATACGGAAAAGGCAGGTACGAGATCATAACCCTGCTGAACTCTTTCCACGGGAGGACCATGACCACCATTACCGCCACGGGGCAGGATCACTACCATAAATACTTCGATCCCTTCCCGGAGGGTTTTCTCTATGCGGCGGCCAACGATCCCGAGGATATCAGAACGAAGATATCCGGCAAAACCTGTGCGGTGATGGCAGAGTTCGTCCAGGGAGAGGGCGGCGTCAACGATTTGGACCGGGATTATATCAAGTCATTATACGATCTGTGCAAAGAGAAAGACATCCTTTTCATCGCCGACGAAATACAAACCGGCATCGGCAGGACCGGAAAGCTGTTCGCCTATGAGTACTACGACATCGTGCCCGATCTGGTGACAATGGCGAAGGGATTGGGCGCAGGCCTTCCCATCGGAGCGATCCTTTTCGGCAAGGGCTGTTCTCATGCACTGCAAGCGGGGGATCACGGCACCACCTTCGGGGGGAACCCGGCGGTTTGCGCCGGCGGCATTGAGGTATTGAAGCGAATCGACGGGGAATTTCTGGCGCAGGTTGTCGAAAAAGGCGAATATATGAGGGCACGGATCGGGAAGATGGACGGCGTTTCGGAGGTGACCGGCCTTGGTATGATGATCGGGGTCTCCCCGGTCGGCAAGACCGCCAAAGAGGCGGCGAAGGCCGCCCTTGAGCTGGGGCTTATCGCGCTGACTGCCAAGGAAAGGATCCGCCTGCTGCCCCCGCTGACCATCACATACGACGAGATCAACGAAGGCCTTGAAATTTTGGAAAAGGTACTTGTTCTATAACAGCACGATAACGGAAAGGAACCGGAAGTATGGAAAATTGCAGCATCATAGCGGAAAGGAAAGACCGCGGCGCTTATTTGATCCTGGAAGACGGGACGATCTACAGCGGTAAGGGCTTCGGAGCCGAGGGGACCACCGTCGGCGAGGTGGTGTTTACCACGGGAATGACCGGATATCAGGAAACGCTGACGGACCCGAGCTATTACGGCCAGATCGTGACACAGACTTTCCCGCTCATCGGAAATTACGGCCTGAATGAATTCGACGGCGAATCGGAGAAGGCTTGGGCAAAGGGCTACATAGTGAGGGAATGGTGCGAAGAGCCGTCCAACTTCCGCAGCAAATATACCGTGGAAGAATTCCTGATCAAAAGTAATATCATCGGGATTTACGATATCGACACAAGAGCGCTCACGAAAAAGATCAGGGAGCACGGCGTCATGAACGGGGCCATCGCTTCGGAACTTCCCGCCGATATGGGCGCTTTTATACAGGAATTGAAACGTTATGGGATCCGGGACGCGGTCAAATCCGTATCCCGAATGGAAAAAACCTTTTATCCCGCTGAAAATTCGAAATACCATGTGGTCTTATACGATTACGGATTTAAGGCCAATATCCTGCAAAGCCTGCTTCAAAGGGGCTGCAGCGTGACGGTGGTTCCTTACAATACCGCGGCGGCGGAGATCCTGGAACTGAAACCCGACGGGATCATGCTTTCCAACGGGCCCGGAGACCCCGAGGAAAACACGGAACCCATTAAAATATTGAGGAAACTGATGGACACCGGCATCCCGATTTTCGGCATCTGCCTGGGACATCAGCTGCTGGCGCTGGCTAACGGCGCAAAGACGGAAAAGCTGAAATACGGGCACCGGGGCGCCAACCAACCCGTTTCCGACAAGCCCAGGGACAGGGTGTTTATTACCAGCCAGAACCACGGCTACGCCGTAGTGGGTGAGACCCTGGATCCAAAGGTAGGCTTTGTCAGCCACTGCAACGGGAATGACGGAAGCTGCGAGGGGATTACCTATGCCAACGGGAAAGCCTTTACCGTACAGTTCCATCCGGAGGCCTGCGGAGGACCCTTGGACACCCAGTATCTTTTCGATAAATTTATCGGAATGATGAAAGAACATTGAATGGCGGCGTCGGCGAGAAAATAGAACAGACGTCGGCAGTTTGAATAAAGGGAGGACAACATGCCGTTAAACAAAGACATAAAAAAGGTATTGGTAATCGGCTCCGGACCGATCATCATCGGCCAGGCCGCCGAATTTGACTATGCGGGGACCCAGGTCTGCCGTACGCTGAAGGACGACGGGATCGAAGTCGTTCTGGTGAATTCCAACCCCGCCACCATCATGACGGACAAGACAATGGCGGATAAGGTCTACATCGAACCCCTGACGATTCCCGTCCTGAAGAAGATCATTAAACTGGAAAAGCCCGACAGCATTCTGCCGACCATGGGCGGCCAGACCGGCCTGACCCTTTCCATGCAGCTTGCCAGGGACGGCTTTCTGAAAGAGCAGAACGTTCGGCTGCTGGGGGCGGACCTGGAGACCATAGACAAAGCCGAAGACAGGCAGCTCTTTAAGGATATGCTGATTTCCATCGGGGAGCCGGTCATCCCTTCCAAAGTAGTGACCAATATCGAGGACGCCCTGGATTTTGCCGAAGAGATCGGCTATCCGGTCATCGTGCGTCCTGCCTATACCCTCGGAGGTACCGGGGGCGGCATTGCGGCAAACAAAAAACTTCTCTATAAAATAGGGGAAAATGGCCTTAGGCTTTCCCCCATCCATCAGATCCTCATTGAAAAAAGTGTAGCCGGTTGGAAGGAAATCGAATTCGAAATCCTCAGAGACAGCAAAAACAACACGATCACCGTCTGCTCCATGGAAAATGTCGATCCGGTGGGCGTACATACGGGCGATTCCATCGTTGTGGCTCCGGCGGTAACCCTTTCCGACAAGGAGTACCAGATGCTCCGGACCGCGTCCATCAACATCATCCAGGCCCTGGGCGTTCAAGGCGGCTGCAACTGTCAGTTTGCCCTGGATCCCCACAGCTTTGAATATGCGGTCATCGAAGTCAACCCCCGGGTATCCAGGTCGTCGGCCCTGGCGTCCAAAGCCACAGGCTACCCTATCGCAAAGGTGGCTTCCAAGATCGCCATCGGTTATACCCTGGATGAAATCATCAACTCGGTGACGGGAAAAACCTACGCCTGCTTTGAGCCGACGCTGGACTATATCGTCGTAAAATTCCCCAAATGGCCGTTCGACAAATTTGTCTACGCGAAGCGGACGCTGGGGACGCAAATGAAGGCCACGGGGGAAGTCATGGCTATCGGCACTACCTTCGAACAGGCCATGATGAAGGCGGTCCGCTGTATCGAGCTGAATCTGGACACCCTGAACCTGAAAAAGCTCAAGGATAAAGATACGCATCTCATCGAGGAATATCTCCACCACTGCGACGACGAGAGGATCTTCGTGGTTTACGAAGCCTTGAAGAGAGGGATCACCGTCGAAATCATCCACGGGATCACAAAGATCGATCCATGGTTCATCAACAAGCTTTCCAATCTCGTTGCCATGGAATGCGAGCTGGCCGACGGTGCGCTGACGCAGGAGAAATATAAAAAGGCCAAGAAAATGGGCTTTCTGGATAAAACGATCACAACGCTTTCCGGCGGTCAGCAGCCTCCGGAAAAATTATATCCGGTATACAAGATGGTTGATACCTGCGCGGCGGAATTCGCAGCGGAGACTCCGTATTTCTATTCCACCTATGACGAGGAGAACGAGGCAAAGGAATTTATGGAGCAGCACGCCACGGGCAAAAAGAAGGTCATCGTCTTCGGATCGGGACCCATCCGCATCGGTCAGGGCATCGAATTCGACTACTGCTCGGTCCATTGCGTCCTTGCGCTCAAGGAGGCTGGCTACGAGGCCATCATCGTCAACAACAATCCGGAAACCGTATCCACCGACTTTGATGTTTCCGACCGGCTCTACTTCGAGCCCCTGACGCCGGAAGACGTGGACGGCATCATCCATACCGAGCAGCCCTGGGGCGTGGTGGTTCAATTCGGCGGCCAGACGGCCATCAAGCTGACAAAACACCTGAAGAAGACAGGAATCAAAATTATCGGCACCTCCGCGGACAGTATCGACGCCGCGGAAGACCGGGAACGGTTCGACAAGCTCCTGGAGCACTGCAATATCCCCAGGCCCAACGGCCTGATGGCTTATACAACGGAAGAAGCCGTGAAAAAAGCGGCGAAACTGGGCTTTCCGGTCCTGCTCCGTCCGTCTTACGTATTGGGCGGACAGAACATGATCATTGCCCATACAAAAAACGACGTCGTCGAATATATGGATATCATCACATCCACGGAACTTGAGAATCCGGTGCTCATCGACAAATATCTCGCAGGCACGGAAGCGGAAGTGGACGCGGTCTGCGATGGGGAAGACTTTCTCATTCCGGGGATCATGGAGCACATCGAACGCGCGGGCGTCCATTCCGGCGACTCCATCTCCATCTATCCTCCCCAGACGCTGACAAAGGAGATCCGGGATACCATTGTGGAGTACACGGGACGGCTGGCAAAAGAGCTGAAGGTATCCGGGCTCGTCAATATCCAGTATGTCATTTATCAGGGTGAAGTTTACGTCATCGAGGTCAATCCCAGATCGTCAAGGACGGTACCCTATATCAGCAAAGTAACCAACGTGCCCATCGTCGATCTGGCTACGAAAGTAGCACTGGGCGCTAAACTGAAGGATCTTGGCTACGGCAGCGGCGTATGCCCGGAAGGGGACTACGTTGCGGTAAAGGTGCCGGTGTTCAGCTTCCCGAAGCTCCACGACGCGGATAACCACCTAGGTCCGGAGATGAAGTCCACCGGGGAAGTGCTGGGTATCGACCACAATCTGGAGACGGCCCTTTACAAAGGCCTGATCGCCGCCGGGTATGAGATGCATAAGGTGGGCGACTGTGTGCTGATTACGGTAAAGGATTCCGATAAGCCCGAAGTGGTCCCGCTGGCTCAGAAGTTCATCGATTTCGGATATAAGATCTGGGCGACAAAGGGCACGGCTGAGTATTTAAGGGAACACGGCGTTCCGGCGCTCATCGTGAACAGGTTTGACGGGCCGTCGCCCAATACCAGCGACCTGTTTGACACGGGCGAGGTGGACTTCGTGGTTTCCACTTCCACCATCGGCAGAAAGCCATCCGTGCAGGCCGTTCAGATGAGAAGGAAGGCCATCGAGCGCAACATCGCCTGTCTCACCTCCATCGACACGGCCAACGCCCTCGCCAACAGCCTGCTGATGCGGAAGACGCTGGAAGATTTCAATATGGTGGATAT
>DATMXY010000539.1:0-5498 GCA_035561275.1 Anaerovoracaceae bacterium
CGGTTTATAATTTAGATTTCAGTTTTTACTGCAATAATATTATTATATCCGAAATACGCTGTTTAGACAAACGGAAGAATGCTTTTGCCCGTCTCACGGTTCCTGCGGAAATTCCCGGTAGTATCTTTGGAGCGTCTCTTCGTCCAGTTCTCCCGTAAGGCAGCCGATCTGAGTGACACAGTTCCCGCCGGCGATATTGCCCATGATTACGGAGTCCCTCGTGCTGTAGCCTTTATAGATTCCGTACATCAGCCCGGCAAGGAACGCATCGCCCGCACCCGTCGGATCAATGCTGGCAAAACGGCCGTCTGCTTTGATATACACGGTTTTTTCATTCTCCTTGATGATGCATCCGTCTTTACTCAACTTTACTACGGGATTCGGTATATATTCCGCCAGAACATTGAGCGCCTCTTCCGGAGAGCCGGTATTGGTAAGCTTCGGCGCTTCCATTTCATTTGGCGTAAAATAATCGATATAGGGGAATACATTTTTATACCAGTCCATATGCAGATCGTCATACCAAGCCGTATCCATCACCAGGATCGAGCCTTCTTTTTTCAGGCGTTTCCAGACGTCGTCATAACCCAGCGTCACGTATGCGATGCGGCAGCCTTTGTACAGCTCGTAGACCTGGCCTTCCGTCGCATAGAACGTCTCCGTCTCACTGCTGGCGGGGCGGTCCGGCTGCCAGCTCACAAAACTTCGATCATCCCCTGTTGAGATCACGCTGGTAACGATCAGAGGGTCCGGTTCGCCGCCTTCATACATATTGATAAAATTGACGCGGTATTCCCTCAGTTTTTTCCTCGCGAGCCTGCTGAACTGCCCCTTTCCAAGGAAGGTGCCCAGTCTGACCGGAATCCCCAGCCGGTGGAGCGCCACCGCCGTCGCCGGAGGCCCGCCTCCCAACGCGATTGTAAACCCTTTTGAAAATACTTCCTCGCCAAGCTTCGGAAGCCGTTCTACGTCGCTGTATATAAAGTCGATGCAGATCTTTCCCATCGAAGCGATATGATTGCCCATTATGCCCTCCCGTCGCCGAACGCTTCGGCGCCCTTTTCCAAATAGTCTGAAACAAGATCCTTCGCCAATGACCAGGAATTGATCAGCGGATGGACCATCAGCGCTTCCGTCATGGCAGACCGGTCATTCTCAAGGATCCCCCGGGCCGCGAGCCGTTCATACTGCTTCACCGTCCGGATCAGGACCTTAGCGCTTTCCGGTAGAGGCTTCATGCCTTTTTTGACCGCCGCTCCCGTCGGACCGATGACGCAGGTCGTTTCCACGATATCATCGTCTGCCAGCCAGTCCACTGCGCCGCGGTTCGGCACGGAAAGCACCATCTCAGAAACCTTTCCCGTAAGCTTTGCCCGGATGTACGCCAGCGCGATACCGGCATAGCCGCCTTCCTCAGGGCTGAACAGGTCGAATTTCGGAGCGGCCGTTTCATTTCTTTTTACGTTGGATTCCGCCGCCATGTAGCTGAGTTCCCGCTTATGGTTATATTTCGCGTAAATATCAAGCATGAGATGAAAATCCTTCTCCGGATCCAGGTTCCGGAGTTCCTCCATCATGGCTTGATTGAGGGAAAGGATCGATTCTCCCCTGGTGAACTTACTGTTCAATATATTTTCCACGGCTTTTTCCCGGTAATAGTAATAATAAAGGTATTCATTGAACAGAACGCCCCATTTTCGCGGCAGTTCCGGTTCGAAGTAACGCATATCGGTATCTGTGTACAGCTTTGGATCGTACAGCAGTTCCCTGGTGATATCGATCCCGTTTTCCGTAACAGCCGTATAATAGCTGAGATGGTTCAGACCAAAAACATCCATTTTCAGCGAGTCGACGGATGTTTTCCGAAGCTTCGCCACCTGATTCAGAAAGCCGGAGGGCGCGTCGCAGACGCCGTACACAAAGTCGAAGCCCAGATCGCGCATGGCCTGTGTGACCAATCCCGACGGATTGGAAAAATTAAAAACAACGACGTCCTTCTTTGCATGTTCCCGGATCAGGGCGCAATACTCCTTCATGACCGGTATCGTCTTCACCGCCATGGCAAATCCGCCCGCGCCTGTGGTCTCCTGTCCGAGCACGCCGTATTTCAATGCGATGCGCTCGTTCCTCACCCGGTCCGCGTCTCCGCCGGCACGGATGGTCGTTATGACATAGTCGGAACCGGAAACTGCGGAAACCGCATCTACCGTCGCAGTCACCCTGACGCCGGGGTTGATGGCCTCCGCGGCCATTTTCACCATTCCGCCGAAAGTGCGAAGCCCTTCTTCGTTGTTATCCATAAACACGATCTCTGCGATCTCCAGAGCCGGCGCCTTTTGCAGCAGGCTTTTCGCCAATATGACGGCACGGGAACCGCCGCCGCCTAAAATACAAAGTTTCATCCCGCCCACCTATCCTTTCACCGCGCCGGCAGTCAGCCCTTCGATGATCTTCTCCTGGAATATGATAAAGATCACGATGCTCGGCATGATCATGATGACGACAGCGGAAAACATTGCGTTATAATCAAAAGCAAACTGGGAAGTAAAGTAATTCAAAGCCAGCGGTACGGTCCTGGCGTCGTGGGACGCAGTCAGCGTCAGCGCATAGAGGAATTCGTTCCAGCAGAAGATGAAGTGAAGGATCCCCGCGGTTATCATACCGGGACTCGTCAGCGGCAGGACGACCCTGCGATAGCACTGAAGGAAAGACGAACCGTCTATATATGCGGCTTCCTCCAGCTCCCTGGGAATCGTCAGAAAGAAAGCCCGCAGAATAAAGAACGACATGGGCAGATCCAGGGCGGTATAAACCAGGATCAGCGCGGTTTTCGTGTCATAGAGGCCTAAAAACCGGATGATGGAATAGACCGGCATGATCAGCGCAGTGATGGGCAGAAGCAGGGAGATACTCATGATCACGACGATAGGCTTTTTCAGTTTAAATTGAAAGCGCGTCGTCGTATAAGCCGCCATACTGGAAATCAGCACGTTGATTACAGTGCTCGCCACGGCGATGATCAGGCTGTTGAATAAATACTGGCCCAGAGGCGCTATTTCAAGCGCGTTTCCGTATCCCTCGAAAATCAGGCGTGACGGCAGCGCCAGCGGGTTGTTGAGAATTTCTTCATTTGTTTTCATAGACAGCATCACGACCCATAAGAGCGGGATGACGGATATGAGCGCGATGCTTGTCACGTAGGAATATCCTTTTACTTTCATAATAAACCCCTTTTAATCTTCGCCGGCGATCCGGAACACCTTGCTGATCAGGTAGATCAGGATCAGGCCCAGGGTAATCAAGACGGTGCCGATCATGTTTGCATAACCAAAGTTGTTCTCAACGATGGTCGTATTGTAGAGATAAAGGGGAAGACTCATGGTTTCCGTCCCCGGCCCTCCCTTTGTAGTCATATAAATCAATTCAAATTCTTTCAGCTTTGATGTGGCGGCGATGATCATACAGGTGCCGATCACATTTCTCAGCTGCGGAATGGTGATAAACAGATCCTTCTGCCATTGGCTGGCGCCGTCCAGGTCCGCCGCCTCATAGAGGGAATCCGGTATGGTCCCGATCTCCGTGAGGACCAGCAGCATGATCAGTCCTGCGAAGAGCAGCCAGGTGACCGTGACCGATACAAAGGCCGTAGAAGGGTCAAAGAACCAGTTACGGGCAAACTGTTCCAGATGCAGCTTATTCAGGATCGTGTTGATCAATCCGATCTGCCCGTTGAATATCATCAGGAAGATAAAACCCAGGGCGGAAGCGGAAATCATATTCGGGATCATGAAAGACGTCCTCAATAGTTTCCACCCTCTGAACTTTCTCGATAGGATGATTGCAAAGCTGACGCCGATGGCCACATGGACGGTAGACTGAAGAAATATCCAGATCAATGTATGCTGAAATGAGACAATGAACTCAAGATCGTTCAAAGCCGCAATATAATTATCCAAGCCAATAAAAGATAGATTGCCTGAAAACCCTTTCCACTCCATAAAGGACGACCCGAAGACGATGACGACCGGGGCAAGCAAAAACACGGTGAAAAATAGGACGAGCGGAGCGGAAAACAAATACAGCCAAAGTTTGTTATGCTTCAAAATTGCACCTCATTTACAGGCGGAGCCCCCTTCCGGAGGCTCTGCCAATATGGAATCGGTAGGAAAATGAAAAAGCGTTGTTTAGTTTTTACTTGCGGCGGCCGTCAAAGCCTGCGCAAACTGTTCCGGTGTGATGTCTCCAGTGGCGAGCAGCGGATACTGTCTGTCTAGTTCCGTGACGACATTGGAGTACCATAAGCTCTGATAATTGCCGTAGACGATCTTCGCTTCGCTCTGAAGCTTTACGATCTCGCCCAGGAGCGGATTCTTGTCGATGACGGCCTGTGAGATGGTAACGTCTTTATTAGCCGGGATGGAGCTATACATTTCAACCATTTTACCCTGCATTTCTGCATTGGATATGAACTTCAGGAATTCCACCGCCGCGTCCGCATGGGCCTGATCCTTCGAGCCTACCAGATACCCGGGCATGGATCCCGAGAAGATCCCGTCAGATGGATAGAGCGCCGTTCCAAGGTTTGCCACAAAATCATCGCCTTTTGCCTGGAAGTCACTGATCATCCAGGGGCCGTTGGCAATCATTGCGGTGCTTCCATTCAGGAAGTTATTTGCTCCGTTTTCATATTTTCCGCCCAAAGCGTCCTTTGTCGTGTAGTTCATCAGCATTTTCTGCGTTAAATCGGCCGCTTTGATGAATTCCGGAGAGTTGTAATCCTTCGGCATGGATTGGTTCATCCAGTCGTTGCTTGCGGTTGAGAAGGTTCCGACCATGCTGTTCAGCCATAAAGAGGTGAGCCAGGCGGAATCCAGCGTATCCATGGAAACCGGTGTGATCCCTGCGGATTTCAGCTGTTCCAGTTGTGCCATGAATTCATCCCAGGTCTTGGCAGGCGCAGCGATCCCAGCCTGTGCAAAGAGCGCCTTGTTATAGAAATATGTGATTGGCTGTCTTTCGACGGGTACGCCGTAGATCTTGCCGTCTCTGGAATTGTACGCGATATCATCCTCGAAAAATCTTGCGGCAAATTCCTGATCCGCTTCAAAGTAAGGAGTCAGATCTACGATGGCGTCCGCGGCAAGGGCGTCGTCCATCAGGTTGTATCCGCCGGTGAAGACCAGATCGGGCAGATCGTTCATGGAAATGTAGGTTTTCATCTTGTCGACATAGGCTTGGTCTCCGGGAATTTCTTCGATATCAAGCTCGATTCTGCCGGCATACTCCTGATTGAAGGCTTCAATAACAGAAGCAAACCAGGGAGCCGAAGCGTTTACTCCTACCTGGAAGGTGGCGAGCCGTATCGTGACCGGGCCTTCTCCGGAAGGCGTCTCTTCTTTTCCACCGCAGGCTGTTGCCATGGAAAGCACCAGGATAAGGTAGAGCAATACCGCGAGTATCTTTTTCATAACTTTATCTCCTTTTTCTCTCCTCAAAAA
>DATMXY010000540.1:0-10552 GCA_035561275.1 Anaerovoracaceae bacterium
TTAAAGAGGAGTGGATCAAATGAAAAAACTGTTGATCGTTTTGTTGACACTGACGCTTATCATGACTGCGGGCTGCGGCGCGCAAAGCTCGTCGGATTCAGGCGGCGGCACGAATGTTATCAAGATTGCGACTGTAACCCCGCTGTCGGGCGCACAGGCCGCCGTGGGAGAATCCATCAAAAATGGCGCCCAGATGGCCTTGGAGGAAAGGAAAGACGAGTTTACACAGCTTGGATTTGACCTTCAGATCGCGCCGCAGGACGACCAGGCCGACCCAAAAGTAGGCGTATCCGTCGCTCAGAAGCTGATTGTGGACGACGACATCCTGGGGGTTGTCGGGCACTGGAATTCCGGCGTGGCGATTCCGTCGTCCGAAGTTTATGCTCAGGAGAACCTGGCCATGGTTTCACCGGCCAACACAGCGGTTGACGTTACGGACAGAGGCCTGGCAAATGTAAACCGCATCTGTATCAGAGACGACGCCCAGGGACCTGCCGGCGCGGACTATGCCTATAACGAATTGGGGGCGAAAACAGCCTTCATCATTCACGATAAGACTACATACGGACAGGGCGTGGCAGACGAATGGAGGGGCCAGTATGAAGCAGGTGGCGGAACCGTGCTCGGATATGAGGGAATCACGCAAGGCGAATCCGACTTCAGCGCAGTGGAAGAACTGGTCAGGGCCGCCGATCCGGACATCATTTACTTCGGAGGCATCTACCCGGAAGGTTCGCTGCTCATCAAGCAATTAAATGACAAAGGAATCGACGTCAAGTTCATGGGCGCCGACGGAATGGACTCCGCCGAAGTGATCACAATTGCCGGCGACGCGGCCATCGGCACCTATTACACCTCAGCGGCCGCGGACATAAACGCCACCGATGCAGGCAAGGCCTTTGCCGAGAAATACGCTGCCAAATTCAGCAAACAGCCTGAAGCATATTCCAGCTATGGCTATGACGCGATGAATGTCATGCTGGACGCCATTGCCAAGACGATTAACGACAACGGAGGCGAGAAGCCCACCAGAGATCAGGTCACCGTCGCCGTGCGCGCCACCTCCGGGTTCCAGGGCGTGGCAGTCAATGTCACTTTTGATGATAAAGGCGATAACAAGGAAGCAATGGTTTACGTGCTGACGTTCGAAACAGCCAGCTATCCTTCTACAGTCGTCAAGACGATTCCGGCCGGAGACTACCTGAAATAATTTGGAACAACGATTTAAATTACTTTGTTTTGATTTTCCTTAAAAAGCGGAGAGGGCGCAACTGTGCCCTCTCCGCCTGAATGAAAAGAGTAGGTTGAATACATATGGAAATGATTGTTCAGATGTTGCCGCAGCTTCTGATTGACGGGTTGACCCTCGGTTTTGTTTACGCGATTGTGGCGCTGGGCTATACGATGGTTTACGGCATTCTTGAATTCATTAATTTCGCTCACAGTGAGATCTTTATGGTGGGTGCTTTCGCCGGAACGGAAACTCTTTTGTTTTTGCAGAGCGCCGGAATGCTTGGAAATATGCCGGCTCCGGCGGCCTTGTTTATCGCCGTAGCCATAGGCATGATCTTCAGCGGACTGCTTGGCGTGGCGGTTGAGCGGATTGCGTACAAGCCTGTAAGGCATGCGCCGAAGCTTGTGGCTTTTATCTCTGCCATCGGCGTGTCCTTTTTCCTGCAGGATGCAGTCAGGCTGGTGGAAGGCTTATGGAAAAATGCGTTTTATCTTTCCACACCAACGCTTTTCGATTCCAGCATTCAAATTATGGATACGATGAAGCTCCCTGTAAAAGTCATATATATCATGGCGATCGCAATTGTGATGATGGTGGCTCTCAATTTGTTCATCAGCCGCCACAAGTGGGGCAAGGCCATGAGGACAGTGGCCCAGGATAAAGACACTGCGGCATTGGTGGGGATCAATGTCGACGCGGTCATCTCACTGACGTTCCTGATCGGCGCCGGCCTCGGCGGTGCGGCGGGTACCCTTTTCTCCGTCCAGTATACCCTGATCAGCCCATATGTTGGATTCATTTTGGGCATGAAGGCATTTACGGCGGCTGTTCTGGGCGGGATCGGCAGTATACCCGGCGCGATGCTCGGCGGCTTGCTCCTTGGACTTGTTGAGGTGTTCGGCGCCGCCTTTCTGGGAATTGCCACAAACGGGGCAATCGGAGCGGAGTATAAGGACGTGCTGGCATTCATGATCCTGATCGTTATCCTGATATTCAAGCCCAGCGGTTTACTGGGCAGAGCTGTAGAGGAGAAGGTGTAGCGATGGACTTGGTTAAAAAATTTTATAACGATCTGAAAGAAAAGCAGTTGATCCGGCTGGCGCTGGTATTTATATCGCCGGTACTGTTCTATTTTTACAACAAATCCGGCGTCATATTTTTATTGTTTCTTATTTCGCTTTTTCTCTTGTACCTCGTCAGGCTGAACCTCCGCATAAAAGCAGCGGTGGCCCTCCTTGACCTGCTGGTGGTCATCCCTCTGGCGGGTATCGGAAACAGTTATTTTCTGGGGGTCATTACGCAGATCGTGATCTACGCGGTACTGGCCATCGGGCTGAACGTCGTGATCGGCTTCGCCGGGCTGCTGGACCTGGGATATGTAGGTTTTTATGCGGTGGGCGCTTACCTTTACGCATTTTTTGCCACCTCCCAGGCCAACAATGTGATTCCGGAAGCCCTGTTTCAGTTTCCGGTTTCCGGAAACTGGTTCTGGCTGTTTCTGCCGATTTCCATGGTGGTAGCCGCGGGGGTGGGCGTTCTGCTGGGCCTTCCGGTCCTGCGGCTGAAGGGCGATTACCTTGCCATAGTCACGCTTGGCTTTGCGGAAATCATCAGGATCATCCTCAACAATGCGGACAAGCCCATCAATCTGACCAACGGACCCAAGGGCCTTACGCCGATCAAGCCTCCGGAGCTGTTCGGGATCGTGATGAACCAACCCATTCATTTTTACTTTATCGTATTGGCGCTGTTTGTGATTGTCTTCACCGCCGCCCACAGGCTGGACCATTCCCGGATCGGAAGAGCCTGGACAGCCATCAGGGAGGATGAACTGGCGGCGCGAACCATGGGCGTGCCCCTTGTCCGGATGAAGCTGCTGGCATTTGCCACCGGCGCCGGTTTTGCGGGGATGATGGGCGTTGTTTTTGCGGCGAGGCAGACGTTTATCGATCCGTCAAGCTTCGGGTTTATGGAATCCATCGGAATCCTGGCTATGGTCATCATGGGCGGCATGGGCAATATCAGGGGCGTCGTTGTCGGCGCCGCCGCGGTAGTCACCCTGCAGCTTCACCTGCTGAAGGAGCTGTCCACATTCCTGACCCAGCTGTCGGTTTCCGGCATAATCAATATCCCTTCCCAACTGGATCCTGCCAAGTATGAGAAGCTTGTTTTCGGGCTGATCCTGATCCTGATGTGCATATTCAGCCCCAGGGGCTTAATGCCTCCCAAGCGGACGATGGAACTCATCAAAAGCTTCAAGAAAAAGCGTTCCGACAAAGATGATAAAACTGTTATGATTACGGAGTGATATTTATGGCTTTATTGGAAATCAAAAATCTGTCCAAGGCATTTGGCGGTCTTGTAGCGGTCAATCAGGTCGATTTCGAAATGAACGAGGGTGAGATCGCGAGCATGATCGGTCCCAACGGGGCAGGGAAAACAACATTTTTTAATATTATCAGCGGCTATTACCCAGGATTTGAAGGATCCATTACCTTCGACGGCAGAGGCTTGGTCAGCCTGACTCCCGAAAAAGTGGCAAGGCATAGAATCGCCAGGACTTTTCAGAATATCAGGCTGTTCCCGGAAATGCTGGCGGTGGAGAATATCATGGTCGGCATGCATATGGATCTGAAGGCCAGTATTTTTAATATTGTGCTGCACAGCGGACATATGAAACGGGAGGAAGCGGAAGCCTATGAGAAAGCGGTCGGGCTGCTTGAGTATGTAGGCCTGGAGCCCAGAAAAAATGAGCTTGCAAAAAATCTGGCCTATGGGGAGCAAAGGCGTCTTGAGATCGCCAGAGCCATTGCCATGAAGCCGAAGCTGCTGCTGCTTGACGAGCCGGCCGCCGGCCTTAATCCGAAAGAGACCGAAGAGCTGAAAGATTTTATAGGGAAGCTCAGAGATGATTTTGGCTGCGCCATTTTGTTGATTGAGCATGATATGAAGCTGGTCATGGGGATTTCCGACAAGGTGGCGGTGCTGAACTACGGCCAAAAAATCGCGGAAGGCACGCCGGACGAGGTGAAAAATAACCCTGCGGTGGTTGAAGCCTACCTGGGGATCGAAGACGACGAGGAGGCTGTTTAGGATGAGCAAAGCAATATTACAGTTGGAGAATGTGAATACCTGTTACGGTAAAATCCACGCGTTGAAAGATATATCCTTTGAGGTAGGCGAAGGCGAGATTGTCACGCTCATCGGCAGCAACGGAGCCGGAAAGACAACCACGCTGAAGACGATATCCGCTCTTTTGAAGCCTTCCAAAGGCGACGTCGTTTATATGGGGAAGAAGGTCAACGGCCTTCCGCCGCACCTGCTGACCAGGGAAGGAATCGCCCATGTACCGGAAGGCAGGAAGATATTCCCCAGGCTGACCGTTGAAGAAAATCTTGAAATGGGCGCTTTCAGCCTTAAGGATCAGGGGCGGATCAAACGGAACAAGGATTATGTTTTCGAGCTTTTCCCAAGGCTTCTGGAAAGAAGGAAGCAAAAAGGCGGGACTCTCAGCGGCGGAGAACAGCAAATGCTGGCTATGGGCAGGGGGCTGATGTGCGATCCTAAAATACTGCTTCTGGACGAACCTTCCATGGGGCTGGCGCCGATGATGGTCCAGGCTGTTTTCGATATTATCAAAAAACTCAGAAGTGAGGGGATGACGATCCTCCTGGTGGAGCAGAACGCCGGCAAGGCACTGAAGCTTGCCAACAAGGGTTACGTACTGCAGACCGGCAGCATTATCCTTGAAGGCACCGGAAAGGAGCTGCTGAACAACGACATGGTACGGCAGGCCTATCTGGGCTGACCTTTTTTTGATTGGAGAAGCGTTCGGATTTGCCGATTATCTGGAAGGCATCGCAGATCTTACACCGTAGATGCGTGGGTGGAGGAACAATCTGCGGTGCTTTCGCGTCTTATTGATATAATGGCAACCAAATTTAACCAATACCAGGTTGAAAGGAGCGTATATGAAAAGGCAAATTATCGCGGGAGCTCTCAGTCTCGCGCTCATGCTTTCCGTACTGTTTTCTCTCTCCGGCTGCAGCGCTGCACAGGTGGTCGACCTCATGGCCGGCGTCAAGGTCAATGCGGCGAGTAACGACATTGACCTTACCGGCGACGATTCCGAGGCGATTGCCGGCTTTGCCGTGGAGCTGTTTCAAAACACGGTATCCCCTGACGGGAACTTGCTGATCTCGCCGCTCTCCGTGCTATGCGCCCTTGCCATGACAGCCAACGGCGCCGAGGACCAGACGCTCGCGCAAATGGAGGATGTCATCGGCCTCTCCGTCCAGGATCTCAACGAGTATCTGCATGCCTATTTGGAAAGCCTGCCCGCCGGCGACAAATATAAGGTCAGCCTTGCCAACTCGATCTGGTTCAGAGACGACGACAGGCTGACGGTCGAGCAGGATTTTCTTCAGGCAAACGCGGACTACTATGGAGCATCCGTCTACAAGACCGCTTTCGATAACGCCACACTGAAAGACATCAATGACTGGGTCAGCGACAACACCGACGGTATGATCGAGGATATCCTCGATGAAATCCCGGACGGGGCCGTCATGTATCTCATCAATGCTCTGGCCTTCGACGCAGAATGGCAGAACATCTACAAAGAGAGTCAAGTGCACGAGGGAACCTTCACCACGGAGTCCGGCGAGGCAAGAAACGTGGAGATGATGTACGGCTCGGAGCATTTGTACCTCGAAGACGGAAATGCCACGGGCTTCATTAAGTATTACGCCGGCCGGAAATACGCCTTTGCCGCCCTGCTGCCCAACGAAGGCATTTTGCTTGGCGATTACATTGCGTCTCTTACCGGCGCCGGATTCATGAGCACTCTTCAAAACGCGCGGGACGTTCAGGTAAATACCGCCATACCAAAGTTTGAGAGCGAGTATTCCGTGGAAATGAGCGACATCCTCAACTCTATGGGTATGACGAATGCCTTTGACGCCGGCCTTGCGGACTTTACAGGCCTCGGCGTCTGGGAGGACGGCAACCTCTTTATAAACCGCGTCATCCATAAGACCTATATCGCCGTAGACGAAAAAGGTACCAGGGCCGGCGCGGCGACAGCAGTTGAAATGTTTGCAGGAAGCGCCCCGGCAGAAGAATCCAAGACGGTCTACCTTGACCGGCCCTTCGTCTATATGCTCATTGACAGCGAAACAAACCTGCCCCTCTTCATCGGAGCCGTGACGGACATCGGTTCGTGATGATAAAAGAAATAGCAACCCATAGTTGACACGGAATTGCTGGTTTACCACTTTGAATTTTGGTAAACTATACTTGGAGGTGGCAAGTATGATGTTAGCCGAAAAACTTCAAAGTCTGAGAAAAGAGAATAAGCTGTCACAGGAAAAGGTCGCTTCAGGTTTTTATCTCTTTATGTCAATGTTGATCTTACTGGCAGGCGCTTTGATGGCGTGGAATCTTTGGTCGGACCCGGACAAAAAGCGCAGGGCAAAGAATGCCTGGATAGAATTAGGTTACTGTTTGACTGTATATTTTATCATGACAATTGGCACTCCGAATATTGGAAATGTGTTCAGCGGTTTGATTTCCATAGTTTGTTGTGTCGTGTATATCAAAATCATTAATCCTAAATTCATGAAACGAAAAATCTTCAAATAGCCCATACGGCGTAAGCCGTCGCCAAATGAATCGTTTCCATGTATTATAAAACTGCAGAACGAAAGGTTGATTTCCATGAAGAATATACTCGTCAAAGTCCTGATATGCATCATTTTCGCGGCTGCGTTGATCTTTGCCGGTTTATTCGCAGCGCTTATTGTCGCCCTGTCCGGAGGCGCCCTGTTCTACTCACCGTTGATATTAACCTGCGTTGGCGTCCTGATCGTCTTTATAATTTTGAAGGTATTTGCATTAATCAAACCCAAACTATTTAAGATTCTGTTCCTTTCGTTCCTGGGGCTTTGTATCCTGGCTGTCGGCGGTTATGAAATCAATACGGCCTGGCACAACAGTCTTGCTGAGGTCAATGAGCAGGGAGTCGATTTGGAACTGTATAAACCTTTCGCCGAAAATACAAAAGCGGTAAGTCTGGAGGAAGAATCCACGCTGAAAATCGAGAACAACCTGCCCCGTTTGGATGGAGCGACAGCCTTGTATCCTTTGTATTCAGCTTTTGCCCAGGCAGTCTATCCCGCCGGGGATTATGATATCTACGCTGCCAAAGGCGACAACAAAGAAGAAAGTAATCAAGATCAGGGTGAAGTCGCGTGCAGCAATACTATAAACGCTTATACAAGACTCATGAACGGCGAAGCGGATATTATTTTTACTGCCCGTCCATCGGAGCAGCAGTTGGCAGAAGCGCAAAGCAGAGGCCTGGAGCTGAAATTAACGCCCATTGGGAAGGAAGCTTTCGTGTTTTTTGTGAATTCCAGAAACAGGGTTAATGGTCTGACAACTTCACAGATTCAGGATATCTATTCCGGAAAAATTACCAACTGGCAAGAGGCAGGCGGAAAAAATGAAAAGATAAGGGCTTTTCAACGCCCGGAAAACAGCGGCAGCCAGACGATGCTGCAAAAACTGATGGAAGGAAAGGACCTGATGACACCTCCCACGGAAGACATCGCCTCCGGTATGGGGGACATCATTGAGCAGACGGCAAGCTATCGAAATTATAAGAATGCCATTGGATACTCATTTCTCTTCTTTGCAACAGAAATGATCCAAAATAACGAGATAAAACTGCTCGAAGTGGATGGCGCTAAACCTGATAAAAATACAATTGCCAGCGGAGAGTATCCGTTGGCAGCCGAATTTTATGCCGTTACCGTGGCGGGCAGCGATACTCCCGGCATCAATGACTTCATTCAATGGATTTTATCACCGCAAGGACAATATTTGGTAGAAAAGACAGGCTATACTCCCTTGAATACTCCCGCCGCCTAAAGAGGCGTGAGTCTTCTTGCCCGCTATGATAAATAAGGCCCGTTTGACATCTATCTTCACCTGACTTGCAAGGTTCAGTTTTTCTTCTCCTCCTGCAGCTTCGCCCAGGCGATGGCAAAAGCCGACTCCTGGGGCTGCTCCTTTTCCTGCCTTTTCATGTATTCCTCCAGCTCCCTTTTCCCCATGTTATTGCGGTTTTCTGCCAGCTGCTTATTAAACCGGTCAAATTTTTCACGGAACCCGCAGGAGCAGGAATAAATCCGCTTCTCTCCTTCGCCGATCACATTGAGTTTCTTATGGCATTGCGGGCAGCGGGCATTGCTCACATAGGATAAGCTTTGTCTATAACCGCACTCCCGGTCCTGGCACACCAGCATCTTTCCTTTTTTGCCGTTAACCTCAAGCAGGAATTTATCACACATCGGGCAGCGGGTCCGCGTCATATTATCATGCCGGTAGTTCCCGTCGCCGGCCACCACGCGGCCGACGATGGCAGAGGCGAAACCCTTCATTTCGGAGAGAAAAAGCGCGCTCTTTTCCTGCCCCTTGCTGATGGCCATCAGCCGCTTCTCCCATTTTTCCGTCAGTTCCGGAGATTTCAATTCTTCCGGCACCAGATTGATCAGTTGGATCCCCTTGCTCATAGGAAAAATTTCTTTTCCCCTTCTCTCTGCGGAGTTTGCAGAAAACATCTTTTCAATGATGTCCGCTCTGGTAGCAGGAGTGCCCAGATTGTGGTGTTCCATAGAGGAAAGCAAAGACGCCTCCGTATATCTGCCCGGCGGCTTTGTTTTTCCGTTTCCAAGCTTGATACCCAGTACGTGAAGACTCTGCCCCTGTTTCAGTTCCGGCAGACTCTGGCTTTTTATCTCAATCTCTTCAGGCGGCTCTTCCTGATCCTCGATGTCGCTTGCGCCGTAAATGTTTTTCCAGCCCTTCTGCTTTACGATTTTGCCTTTTGCAGTGAAAATTTCATGATCGATTTCAATCTTGACCGTAGTCTGCATATATTCAAAATCCGGACAGAATACGGACAGGAACCGTTTTACCACCAGATCATAAATCCTTCTTTCTTCCGAGGTTAAGTCCGAAAGCCTCACAAATTGCTCGGTCGGTATAATCGCATGGTGATCCGTCACTTTGCTGTCGTCGACGATCCTCTTGGAGGTCTTGACGCCGGCCTTCATAATCTCAGCGATTACGGCGCTGTATTCTCCGGAAGAAACCGCACGCAGACGGTCTTTTAAAGATGGTATGATATCGCTGCTGAGATAGCGGGAGTCCGTTCTGGGGTAAGTGAGCACCTTGTGCTCCTCGTAAAGCCGCTGCATGAGGTTCAGTGTCTGTTTCGCAGAAAAGCCATAGCGTATGTTGGCGTCGCGCTGCAGTTCAGTCAAGTCATATAATAATGGAGGGGCCTCTTGTTTGGCGTCCTTTTTCAATTCGATGACTTTTCCATCTATCCCCTTCAATTGATTGACGATGGCGTCTGCCCTTTCCTTTTCTGAAATTCTGGTCTGCCCGGTCTTCTTATCTCCCCATATGGCGCTGAAGCCGTTAAATTCTGCATGGATGTTATAATAATCCCTGGGAATAAACTTTTTTATTTCCTCTTCTCTTTTTACGATCATGGCCAGGGTTGGAGTCTGGACGCGCCCGGCGGACAACTGAGCGTTATACTTGCAAGTCAATGCTCTCGTTACGTTGAGTCCTACCAGCCAGTCGGCTTCGGCTCTGCTCTGCGCGGAATAATAAAGATTATCATATTCCGCCCCCGGCTTTAAATGAGCAAAGCCCTCTTTGATGCTCTTGTCCGTCTGGGAGGAAATCCAAAGGCGTTTGATTGGTTTGTGAAAGCCAACCTTCTGAATGATCCAGCGCGCCACCAGCTCTCCTTCACGGCCTGCGTCGGTAGCAATAACAAGCTCCGTAATTTCCGGATTCTTCATCAGAGTTTTGACTACATTGAACTGCTTTCCGGTTTCTTTGATCACTACCAAATCCATTCTCTCAGGCATCATCGGAAGCGTTTCCAGGGACCATTTCTTATATTGATCTCCGTAATGCTCGGGATCCGCTAAGGTTACCAAATGCCCGAGCGACCAGGTTACTATATATTTAGAGCCGACAATGTGACCGTCTTTTGCGTTCGTGCAGCCAAGTACACGGGCAAGCTCACGGCCTACAGAAGGCTTTTCCGCTAATACTAATACCTTTCCCATCTTTTCTCCTATCCTTGATTTCCGTCATGCGTATATTATACCACACCAAATACATAATCTCATATCCTGAATTATGAGGTACATTTTGTATTGCCAGCTTCGGTGGGGCAGTGCCCGCTGTGAGGTGTGCAAAATTTCGATTAATGTGCGGATATCCTGGGTC
>DATMXY010000541.1:0-2647 GCA_035561275.1 Anaerovoracaceae bacterium
TTCTGAACTGGTAAACTATTATTTCTGGTAAAAAATGACCAGGCTGTTGCAACTGCCGTTTTTCCGTAGTATACTGACAAAAAAGCGGAACAGAAAGAAGGAAAGCCTTTGGATTCCCTGGGGAACAACGTTTGGATCGTGATCACCGATATCATCTATAAAATCAGCAGTATCGAAGACCTTGACGAGATGCGCGCAGCGCTTTTCGACCAGCTCCGCTGGCTGGTCCCCTTTGACGGTGCCACGTTCTTCCTGGCTTCCGAAGACAGCCGCCGGCCGCTGCAGTCGCCGGTCGCGGTGGATTTCCCGGCGCCTTATCTGGAAAAATTTCTGGACAACTACTATCAGTACGATTATTCCCGGGGTTTGAAAATCGGGGCGCAGAACATCGTCTACCGGGAATCGGACCTGGTGGATGAAAAAATCTGGCTGGAATCTTCCTATTACAAGCAGATCTGCCAGCCCAACAACTTCCGGTACATCCTGCACTGCAGCATCGCCCACAACAATAAATTTTTAGGGATCCTGTCCCTTTACCGCAGCAGTTCCACGATAAACGCCGCCAATTTTTCGGCCAAGGATTCCTTCATTCTCGATATCATCAAGAACCATCTCGCTTTGCGCCTTTTCCGGGATTATCGGGAACATCATTTTGAAAGCCGAAAGTATTCGGTGCTGGAATGTTCCCTGAAATATCAGCTCACGGGACGGGAAGAACGGGTCCTGAGCCTGATGATGAAGGGCCTGTCCACAGAAGAACTCAGCCGGGGTCTTTCCATCTCCGCCAATACCTTGAAGAAACATATCCTCAGCATTTATAAAAAGCTGGGGGTCAAGAACCGGGTCCAGCTTTTCAAAATGGTCAGGGAAAACGATAGTTAGACAAGGACGCAATCACTGCAGGAAACACGACTGCCGGCTTGGTTTTCACCTTGCCGGCAGTCAGAATTAAGGAGAAGGAATCGTTATTTATTTCTGAACCTGGCGATTTCCAGCACCTCTATATTAGTTCTTGAATCCTGAAACGTCACATGGCAGCTTCTTCGGTATCCCCTTATCTCATCTTCCGTTTCCGTCTCAAAGATGATTTCAGCCCCTTTTTTCAGAAGCCAGGCGCGGTAAGCTTCAAAGTCGTCCACATAGTGGGCCGTATGATGCATGCCTCCTCCCGTGGCCTTCAGGAAGCGGGAATAATGGATATCGCCGCCGCAGGGCTGGATGAATTCAATTTTAAAATTATCCGTCCAGTCGATCATGGCAACCTTAAGATGGCAATCTGAGATCTCTCTTCCCCACGCCCAGCACCGCATCGGAATAAAATCAAATATGTTGTCCGTATTTTTCAGTTCAAACAGTCCGGAGGCCTCTGCAGCAGCCTTGTAAACATCGGCCACTACATAGCCGATATGCCCCGCGGGAGGCAGATTTTTAATTATCTTATCACTCATTTCATTACCTTCTTATTAATTGCGCGGGTATCTTTTTCCCGTTTCTGGTGTCTTTGTTTAATGGCATGGATAACAGGCCGGCATTGAGGCCTGTCCGCGGTATCTGCGGCGTCGGCCCCATAACCGGCCTGCATCTATGAGTTAACTGATGCCTTACTGCTGGTATGATTTTACTACGTCGTAAATTTTCTTTCCTAAATCGCCATACTGGGCAACATAGGCTTCCGTTGCGCTTTGTACAGCCGCGACCCACTTATCACGGTCTGTGATCTCCACCTGCTCCACGCCGCTGGCCGTAATCTCGCCGAGTTCCTTCTGCAGGGTTTCTTGATATAACTGCATCTGATAATCCATGCTCTCTTTCACAGCCTTCTGGACCAGTTCCTGCGTTTTTTCAGGCAGCGCGTTCCATTCATCCAGGTTATAGATGATAGAAAGGGGCTGGAACACATGAGCGTCCTTGATCAGATATTTCCCCTGCTCATAGAATTTCTGCTGATAAATGGCGTCGGTCGTACCCTCCATCGCATCGATTCCTCCTGTCTGCAGAGCGGTATAAACGTCGCTCATGTCCATGGAAACCGCCTGTGCGCCCAAACCGGTAATACTGTCTACATAGATTTTTGCTCCGGGTGCTCTCAGCTTTACATTTTTAAGGTCTTCAATTTTGGTGATCTTTTTGTTGGAAAGGATGTTCCTTGGTCCGTCGTAATAGGCGCCCAGCAATTTGAAGCCCTGCGCCTGCATCGCCGCGTCCAGATCGCCGTGCAGAGTGTCAAATGCCTCACCCAGCTGCCCGATATCTGTAAAGGCATACCAGACTTCGAAAATAGCTGTAGCGGGTACAAACAAGCCTACTCCCGCGGTTCCGGAAAACATCATCTCAAGGGAGCCGTCCTTTACGGCCTGGGCTTCCTCCTGCTCTGATCCCAGGGTTCCGCCATGGAAGACGTCAACCGTGACCTTACCGCCGGATTCTGACTCGACAACCTCTTTGAATTTATTCACTGCCTGCCCATAGATTGTCGCCTCATTGTAAAAGTTTCCGAAACGGATCAAAGCTTCTTCATATCCGCTGTCTTCTGTGGTCGCGTTATTATCTCCGGTGTTTTCTGGAGCAGCAGGCTCCGAGCCGCACGCCGAAAAACTGAGTAACAGAAGCAGAGCTACAAGGATAAGACTGATTCGTTTCAATAATC
>DATMXY010000542.1:0-4200 GCA_035561275.1 Anaerovoracaceae bacterium
CAATAACACATTGCACAAAATTAACAAGCAAGAAGAAGGAGATGTGAATTTATGGCACTTACTGGATTAGACATTTTCAAATTATTACCGAAAACCAACTGCAAAGATTGCGGCCATCCGACCTGTCTTGCCTTTGCGATGGCTCTGGCGGCCTCAAAGATCTCCCTGGACAGCTGCCCTCATATTTCAGAGGAAGCGAAGGAGACCCTGGGAGGGGCATCGGCGCCGCCCATCAAGCTGGTGAAGGTCGGCAAGGAAGGCTATGAGCGCGAACTGGGAGACGAAGTGGTTCTGTTCCGCCATGACAAGACCTTCTATCATCCAACCTGCTACGCCGTTGAGATTTCCGACAAGCTCGCGGGAGCGGAGCTGGATGCGAAGATCGAAAAGGTGAACGGGCTGGTCTTTGAAAGAGTCGGCCAGACGGTTTCCATCGATATGATCGCCGTGAAAAACGATTCCGGAAGTCCCGACGCATTTGAAAATGCGGTGAAGGCTGTTGCCGGGAAGACCTGTTATGCAACAATTTTAATCAGTGAAGATCCAACGGCCATCGAAAAGGCTCTGGCAGTCATCGGAGATTCCAAACCTCTGATCTATGCCGCGACGGAAGCCAATTATGAAAAGATGGTTGAGCTTGCAAAAAAATATAACTGTCCGCTGGCCGTCAAGGGCAGCGGTCTGGATTCGACGGCCGCACTTGTTGAGAAAATTTCGCCGTCCTATAAAGAGCTTGTCATCGATACGGGCACAAGAGACCTTTCCCAGTCCCTGGCGGAAATTACACAGACCAGAAGGCTTTCCATCAAGAAGAGGTTCCGGCCGCTGGGATATCCGGTGATCGCATTTACAGCCTCTTCCGACCCGAGGGAGGAAATCATGGAAGCCAGCGTCTACGCGGCGAAGTACGCCAGCATCGTCGTCCTGAAAGCGGATGAAAAATCTCAGCTTCTGCCTCTGATGGCACAGAGAATGAACCTGTTCACCGACCCGCAGAAGCCGAGCCAGGTTGAACCCAAAGTATACGCCATTGGCGCGGCCACCAAGGATTCCCCGGTTTATTGCACAACGAACTTCTCCCTGACCTATTACACGGTGGAGGGTGAAATATCCGGCAGCAAGATTCCGTCCTGGATCATCGCCTGTCCCACGGATGGAACTTCCGTGCTCACTGCGTGGGCTGCCGGAAAATTCGACGGCGATAAGATCTCGGCGTTCATGAAGGAGATCAAACTTGAAGATGTGGTCAACCACAGGAATGTCGTCATTCCTGGCTATGTGGCGGTCATCAAGGGCGCTCTGGAAGAAAAATCCGGATGGAATGTTATGGTCGGACCGGCTGAGGCGTCGGGACTTCCTGCCTTCGCAAAAGCCAACTTCGCATAATTGCTTGTTAATTTCGCGCAATGCAATCAGAAAAATTCCTGCGCAAGCTTACATATCAATTTTGCGTAATACGGATATAATGAGGATTCAGTATGACAGAAAAACGCGCAGAATATCAAATTACATTTATGCCCGATAATGTCAGCGTCATGGCGGAAGAGGGAACGAACCTTCTGGAAGCAGCCCGGGGGGCAGGCATCGATATCGGAAGCCCCTGCGGGGGAAACGGGACCTGCGGAAAATGTGCAGTCAAAATTCTCAGCGGCAGATGGCAGGCGCGTAACGACTTCCATCTTACGGAGGGGCTGAAGTCTGCAGGGTACGTACTCTCCTGCACGGTCAGAGTGGAAGACAGCCTGACTGTCGAGGTTCCCGCCCAATCCAGAATGACAAAGCAAAAGGTAGTGCTTTCGGAAAAGCACAGCGGTGAGAGCGAATATTTTGCACGGCATAAAATGAATCCCGTCTGCAGAAAATATCATCTGACCCTTGCAAAGCCTGATCTGACGGACAGCATGAACGACCTGGACAGGGTAAGGACGGCTTTGAAAAAGGACTATGATATAACAGGCACAAGCATATCCCTGAGCTGCCTCCGGGCGCTGCCCGGTGTGATCAGGCAGGGAGACTTTGAGATAACGGTTACCGTCGTAAAGCATAACGGGAGCTGCGGCATCATCAGCGTGGAACCTGGCAGATCAGAAAAACCCGCATACGGAGCTGCTGTCGACATCGGCACCACAACGGTGGTTGTGGTTCTCTTGGATGCTGAAACCGGAAGGATCGTCGATCAGGAGGGAAGCTACAATAAACAGGCATCCTGCGGGTCCGACGTCATCTCCCGTATCATCTACGGGGACGAAACCGCCGGAGGGCTGGAATTCCTGCAGAATGCGGCGGCGGAAACGGTAAACGGGCTGCTGGAAACAATTCTGAAAAGAAACGGACTGGAGCCTGAGGACATATCCGCGATGGTCTGCGGCGGGAATACGGTGATGACCCATCTGTTTATGGGCGTTGCCCCTTCCTGGCTGAGGCTGGAGCCGTATGTCCCGGCAGCTGTGAAGTTTCCTGCTGTCAAAGCGTCGGAGATCGGCGTCGGGATTCACCCCGACGCGCCGGTGATTACCATACCCTCCGTTGCAAGCTATGTGGGAGGAGACGTTACCGCCGGGGTTTTTGCCATCGTGCCCAAGGACTCTGACGACCTGACCCTTTTCATCGATATCGGAACCAACGGCGAGCTGGTGCTCGGCAACAGGGAATGGCTCGTTACCTGTTCCTGTTCTGCGGGACCCGCCTTTGAAGGCTCCGGGATCAGCAGCGGTATGAGGGCCATGGACGGGGCCATTGACTGGATCGAGATCGAACCGGACAGCCTCGAGACCAATTACCGGGTGATCGGCGGCGAAAAGCCCCTGGGCGTCTGCGGATCGGGCCTGATCTACTCCCTTTCGGAAATGCTGGAAGCGGGGATCATAGACCGGGCCGGAAAAATTCTGACATCGAAGGAATCCAAGCGGGTCAGGTTGGGCGCCGAAGGGCCGGAATATCTTCTGGCGGACGGATCGGAAAGCGCGACGGGCAGCGATATCGTCATCACCGAGGGGGACGTCAAAAATCTTCTCCGGGCGAAGGGTGCGATCTTTGCAGGGATACGGACCATGCTGCAGCAGGTCCAGCTGGATATCGGCGATATCTGCAATGTTTATATCGCCGGCGGATTCGGAAAATATATCAACATCACGGACGCGGTCCGGATCGGTCTTCTGCCCGACCTGCCCGAGGATAAATATGAATATGTGGGAAACAGCTGCATTCAGGGCGCAGCCATCGGACTGCTGTCCCTGGAAGCCCTGGCTGAAATGGAGGAGCTTGCCGGCAGGATGACCTACCTTGAGCTTTCCATAGGAAACCAGTTCATGGACGAATTCATTTCGGCTGTGTTTATCCCCCATACGGACCTGAGCCTGTTTCCCAGCCTGCAATAACAGGCGGGCCGGGTCGGCGGCGAACCGGGCGGACGGCAGGAACTCCGGAATGAGAACCAAAAACAAAAACCAAAAAGGAGTAACCAGATGACAGTACAAATTGCGGTAGCAGGAAAAGGCGGAACAGGGAAGACTTCATTCTGCGCGCTGCTGATCCGTTACCTGATAGAAAAGGGAAAAACCCCGATTCTGGCAGTGGACGCCGACGCAAACGCAAACCTGAATGAGGCTCTGGGATTCCCCATCGAGCACGCCACCGTGTCCGAACTCATCGCGGCGACAAAGGATCCGCAGGGAATCCCCCAGGGAATGACCCAGGACGTCTACATCGAATACAAGCTCAATTCGGCTTTATCGGAAGGTAATAATGTAGACCTGCTGGTCATGGGCGGCCCGGAAGGCCCCGGCTGCTTCTGCTTCCCCAACAACATCCTGAGGAAATATCTGGACCACCTTACCAAAGGATACAAATATATCGTCATGGACAACGAAGCCGGTCTTGAGCATATCAGCAGAAGGACCACCCGGGATATCGACGTGATGTTCGTGGTCAGCGACTGTTCTGCCAGGTCCGTCCGTTCGGCGGCCAGGATCCGCCAGCTGATCACACAGCTGGACACCAAAGTGAATCAAATCTGGCTCATTTTGAACAGAGCAACGCCGGAAGACGCGGAAGCCCTGAAGGATGAGATCGAAAAAACGGGTCTGGCCCTTGCCGGACTGATCCCGGGGGATCCGCAGATCACGGAATTCGATATCAAAGGAAAACCGCTCTTTGATCTTCCGAAAGAATCCCCGGCGTTAAAGGCGATTCATGAAATTC
>DATMXY010000543.1:0-2224 GCA_035561275.1 Anaerovoracaceae bacterium
AGACAGATTTTTACAATTTAAAAATTTTTTAAGTTATTTTAAGTTATAAAACGCGTTGTTCCCCGCATACTGCGCGGAGCTGTCCAGGATCTCCTCAAGCCGCAGCAGCTGGTTGTACTTCGCGACCCGGTCCGTTCTTGACGGCGCGCCGGTTTTGATCTGCCCCGCATTGATGCCCACCACGATATCGGCGATGGTAACGTCCTCCGTTTCACCGGAACGGTGGGATACGATGGCGGTGTATCCCGCTTTCTTGGCCATTTCGATGGCGTCCAGGGTTTCCGTCAGCGTACCGATCTGGTTGACCTTGATCAGAATGGAGTTTGCCACGCCGAGGGAAATTCCCTTTTCCAGCCGCTTCGTATTGGTCACGAACAGGTCGTCGCCTACGATCTGGATTTTTTTACCGAGCCGGTCGGTCATCAGCTTCCAGCCTTCCCAGTCATCCTCCGCAAACCCGTCTTCAATGGAGATAACAGGATATTTGGAGACCAGCATCTCGTAATAGTCCACCAATTCCTCAGCGTTTCTTTTCACACCCTCGCCTGCGAAGTCGTAGGTTTTCGACGCCTCGTCGTACATTCCGGAAGCGGCTACGTCCAACGCGATCTTCGCGTCTTTGCCCGGTTCGTAACCGGCCTTTTTGATGGCTTCTACAATGGCCTCGATGGCTTCTTCATTGGAGGAAAGGTTCGGAGCGAATCCGCCCTCGTCTCCTACCGACGTGCTCAGTCCTTTTGCCTTCAGGACCGCCTTCAGGTTATGGAAAACCTCCGCTCCCATTCTCAAGCCTTCTTTGAAGCTCGGAGCGCCCACCGGCATAACCATGAATTCCTGGATGTCCACATTATTGTCGGCATGTGCCCCGCCGTTTAAGATATTCATCATGGGGACCGGCAGCACTTTGCCGTTTACTCCGCCTATATACTGAAACAGCGGTAAGCCCAGGCTGTCCGCCGCGGCATGGGCTGCCGCAAGAGACACGCCCAGAATGGCGTTGGCGCCCAGCTTTCCTTTATTATCGGTCCCGTCAAGCTCGATGAGTTTCTGGTCGAGTCCCACCTGGTCAAAGATATTCATGCCGATGATCTCTTCCGCGATGATATCGTTGACGTTTTCCACCGCTTTCTGAACGCCTTTGCCAAGGTATCTTCCCTTGTCTCCGTCCCGCAGCTCCACGGCTTCAAAGATACCGGTGGATGCGCCGGAGGGAACGATGGCGCTCCCCATGCTGCCGTCTTCCAGATAAACTTCAACTTCTATTGTCGGATTTCCTCTTGAATCAAGCACTTCCCGTGCGATTACATCTTCAATGTATGACATCTCTTATCCTCCTTAACATTTCGCCCGGCGCTTCAGCGCCGTTGGCGGCCGTTGATTCGTAAATTTTCATCGTCAAAAATTAACGATTTCAATGAAGTCGGCAGGCACAAGGCTTGCGCCGCCAACAAGCGCTCCGTCGATCTCTTCCATGTTCATCAGCTCGGATGCGTTGGCGGGTTTTACGCTGCCGCCGTACTGAATGACCACTTGTTCAGAAACTTCGCTGCCATAAAGGCCCTCGATGACTTTTCTGATATAGCCGCACATTTCATTCGCCTGCTCCGGAGTCGCGTTTCTTCCGGTACCGATGGCCCAGACCGGTTCATACGCAATGACCAGCGCGGCGACCTGCTCTGCCGTCAGATCCTTTAACGCCGCCACCGTCTGGGTCTGAACGACGTCAAATTCCTTTCCGGCGTCTCTCTGTTCCAGGGATTCGCCGACGCAGAGGATCGGGATAATATTATGCTTGAATGCGGTGTGAAGCTTCTTGTTAACGGTCACATCGGTTTCATTGAAGTACTGCCGCCGTTCCGAATGGCCGATGATGCAGTATTCGATGCCGAGCTCATTGAGCATATCCGCCGATACCTCGCCGGTATAGGCTCCATTTTCGGCAAAATGCATATTCTGGGCGCCTACTTTGATATCGGTGCCTTTGAAGGCTTCCTTCAAAGCGGCCAGCTGTGTGAAGGTCGCGCAGACGCCTGCCTGCACGTCCGAAGATTGATATAGTTTTTTGAATTCCTCAGCAAAAGCAACGGCTTCTTTAATTGTCTTGAACATTTTCCAGTTGCCCATGATAAAGGGTTTTCTCATTGCTGCCACCTCCTTGCTTGGTAAAATTCCGTATTGCTGTGTTGCAGCTTCTTCCTGCTCGCCTTGTGTATGTCTATATACA
>DATMXY010000544.1:0-3505 GCA_035561275.1 Anaerovoracaceae bacterium
ATATAAAGTATCCTCAGAAACAGACGATATATTAAGAAAATTTAACATTTGAACAGGTATCCGGGCCTGTTCCCGCTGTATTTGTATTGTTTAGGGGGGACCAACATGAAAAGCATTCGGACTCTGTTTATCTTGATCACGGTTTTAATCACGGTCGCCATTTTTACCGCCCAGGCGGCCATCAGTTACTTTTCATTCAGTGAAATATCTTACGACTCGGTTGAAAGCAATCTGAAAACGCAGGCGGAAAAAGAAGCGGCTGTTTTAAACGCCAGATTGTTAGGGGTGGGAAAGGCCTCGAGCAGTCTGGCCGATACGGTGGCGTCCATGGACACCCTTGATGAGACCACGTTATTTGAACTGATCAGCATCCAGGCGAAGAAGGATGCGATGATCTTCGGCGGCGGGTTCTGGATGGAGCCTTATTATGTCAGCCCGGATCAGAAATATTACGGACCCTACGTTCAGAATGACGCCGGCGGTAATATGGTGATCAATTGGGACTACAGCAATGCGGAATATGATTATTTTTCCTATGATTGGTACATCAACGGAATCAATGCCGGGAACGATGTAATCTACAGCGAACCGTACCTGGACACGGTCCAGAACATCGCCATGATCACAGTGTCGGCCCGCATCTTTAAAGGCGGGCAGATCATCGGCGCCACGACCTTTGACATCGGATTGAACGAGATGCAGGACTATGTGCGCAATATCAAGGTCGGCAGCGGCGGGCACGCGTTTATCGTCACCAAGGACGGATATTACTGGGCGTCAAAGGATGAAGCAAAGAATTTAACGGTAAAGATAGCGGAAGACGAGAATGCCGGAATCAAAGCCTTTGGGACGCAATTGATGGAGGACCGCGAGACGGGAATCGCCAAAGTGGATACAGGGCAGGAAACGGATTATATGGTTTACACGCCCATCGGCAATACGGGAATGAGGCTCGTGACCGTAATGCCTGAAAATGAAGCGACGGCGGCGGTGAAGGACGTCTTCGCCATATATTTCGCCGTGTTTGCCATCTCCATCGTATTATTCATCCTGGCGTTCACCATATTGTTTAATTCAAAAATCATCAGGCCATTGAGTGCATGGCGGGCAGCGTCGGAAAAGCTTGCGATGGGCGACGTGTCCGAAAATCCGGAACTTGAAAAATACAAGAAATCCAATAATGAAGTCGGCCTGCTTTCCGGCCAGCTTCTTGAATTGAGTCAAAGCATCAAAGAAAAGGCGGATTTTGCCGTGCGGATGGCGGAGGGCGATCTGGCTATCGATATCGTTCCAAAATCGGATAACGACGTTCTGGCAATCAGCATGCAAAAAGTAGTGCGCAGCCTGCAAAACCTTGTGGGTGAGGCGCAAATGCTGACAAGGGCGGCGGTCGATGGAGAGCTCTCAACAAGAGGAGACGCGGATCAATTCCACGGCGGATATCAACAGATCATATCGGGAATGAACGATACGCTGGACGCCATTGCAAAGCCTTTGGATATTGCCAGGGACTTTACCGTCGGGTTGGCGGACGGCACCCAAATGGAGCTGATCCCGGACGCGGATCAATATAAAGGGTATTACGGCGGCCTGATCAGGAACCTGAACAGCGTGGTGGAATCCCTGCTGAATATGCTGTCTGAAATATCCGGTTTAACAGAAGAAGCCATCAGGGGAAACCTGTCCCATCGCGCGGACGTATCCGGATTGAACGGCGGATATATGACCTTGGTCCAGGGCGTCAATAAAACCCTGGACGCCGTGATCGAGCCTCTGAATATGGCAGCGGATTATATCGAACAAATCGGCAAGGGGGAAATCCCCGAAAAGATCACCGCCGAATACAAGGGCGATTTTAACGAGATCAAAGAAAGCATCAACTCCTGCATCGAAGGGCTGGGCGGCCTGGCAGAGGCGGCCGAAGTGCTCGGCGTGATGAAAAACAACGACTTTACGAGGAAGGTGGTAGGCGAACACCAGGGAATCTACGCGGAAATCGCAGAATCGGTAAATGTGGTTTGCGGCAGGATCAACGAGATCACGGAAGCGGTGAAGGACATTGCGGCGGGAGATCTGGGGCGGCTGGACGAATTCAGGGAAATCGGGAAACGGAGCGAAAACGACGCCCTGATGCCTGGCTTTATCACCATGATGGAGGCCATAAAAGCCCTGATCCTTGAAACCGCCGTGCTGTCGGCAGCGGCGGTGGAAGGGAGGCTTTCCACCCGTGGGGACGCCTCCAAATTCAGCGGCGATTATGGGAAAGTCATTGAGGGAATAAACGACACGCTTGACGCAATTACGGGGCCGATACAGGAGACCTCCGAAGTGCTGCGGGAAATCGCGAAAGGAAACCTCTCCGTGCGGGTAGCCGGAGAATATCAGGGCGAATACGCAGAATTTAAAAATACGCTGAACTTCCTGGGAGAATCGATCAAAGGGTATATCGACGAGCTCGCAGAGGTTTTGGGCCGCATGGCGGAAAAAGACTTTACAGATATAATAGAAAGAGAATACCCGGGGAACTTTATCAGGCTGAAAGACTGCATCAACTTTATCGAATTGCAGTTTAACGAAGTTCTGGCGGAAATCAATACTTCCGCGGATCAGGTCGAAGCTGCGGCCGGGCAGGTGGCGTCCACAAGCCAGGGCCTGTCCCAGGGCGCGTCGGAGCAGGCCAGCAGCGTGGAAGAGATCAGCGCGACGGTCACAGAGGTAGCAGAGGAGACGAAGCAGAATGCGGCTAAAGCGGGCCAGGCGAACGAACTGTCCCTAAAAGCAAAGATGGACGCCCAAAACGGGAAAGCGGAAATGGCAGGTATGCTGGATGCCATGGAGCAGATCAATGAATCCTCGAAAAACATTTCTAAGGTTGTCAAGGTCATCGACGACATTGCGTTTCAAACGAATATTCTGGCACTGAACGCAGCGGTAGAGGCGGCAAGGGCCGGTCAGCACGGCAAGGGCTTTGCCGTCGTTGCGGAAGAGGTCAGGAACCTCGCCGCAAGAAGCGCCGCGGCCGTGAAGGAAACCACCGATATGATCGAAAATTCCCTCAGAAAAGTGGAAGAGGGATCCGCAATTGCCGAAAAGACGGCCGGCGCGCTCAACAAGATCGTTGAAGGCGTGACAAATGCAGTTGAGATCGTTGAAAAGATATCGGACGCGTCGGTCCGACAGGCAACCTCTATCGCACAGATCGATTCGGGGATCAATCAGATATCCAAAGTAACACAATCCAATACGGCAACTGCGGAAGAGAGCGCCGCAGCCAGCGAGGAGATGTCCGGACAGGCTCAGATGCTGAAGCGAATGATCGGAGAGTTCCGGCTGAAAAAGGAAATACCGCAACGGGACGTCCGGAAACTTGCGGCCCCAGGGGGGGCGGAGCGAATTCCGAAGTCCATAGGAATTGAAATAGCGCTGGACGGGGACTCCGGAAAATATTAAGCGATACGACCTATAGCGGCGCGCCGGGGGTGTTCTCAAAGGAAAACGTGAACAC
>DATMXY010000545.1:0-3589 GCA_035561275.1 Anaerovoracaceae bacterium
ATCATAAGACAGAACACTGGAATTGTCCAGCATTTACCGGTAATCTTACGAAAAGTTTTGTTGAAATATTACGAAGAGTTTTGTACGGAGGGGTTTTCGGATGATCAATATTCTCGTTCTTGTATCCTTGATTTTGTTTTATATTCTGTTTATCGGCAGGACCATCCTGCTGATGAGGCAGGGGGTGAAGGTCTGGGTGATTTCCAGCACAAAGGATCTGAAGGGAAAGATCCTTGAACTGTTGTTGGTCCCCCTGCTGGTTTTCTGGAGTCTCCTGGTCTTTCTGATTTTTCTGTTGGGCGCCGTTGGCGGAATCCATGCCCAGATCCTGAGAGAGGAGCGCTTTTTAAGCATGAAATTCGGGGAAGAATATTCTCATTATAAAAACACTGTCAGAAGATACCTATAATCACAGGGAAAGCGGCGGGTTTGATCTGATATCCCGCCGCTTACGAACCTGAGTAACCGCTTATTGCTTATTGTAAACTTATGCCGGCGGCATTTCGTTTTTATCGGGCGCATATGCCTCCAGCAAGACAACAGCCTTGAAGAGGTCGCCGTCGATTTTGATTTCGAACCAGCCGTTCTGCAGTCTTACCAGATCCTTGGCAATGGCCAGACCCAGACCGCTGCCCTCTGTGCTTCTGGATTCATCCCCGCGCTTAAACCGCTCCATCAGTTCGTCGGCGTCGATATTCAGCTCGGTTTTGGAAATGTTCTTGATTTCCAGGATCACGTTCGGCAGTTTCCCTGATTTTCCGTTTTGCTCCCTCAGGTCGATATAGACCCTGGATCCTTCCTGAGCGTATTTCAGCACGTTGCTCAGAAGGTTTTCCACCACTCTCCAGAGCAGCTGCCCGTCGGCGCGGACATAGTATTTCTCTTTCAGCGCGTTGATCCTGAATTCCAGATTGGAAGCCTGGATCCTGTCGTCCATTTCCCCCAGCCCCTGGTTGATCAGGGAAAGCACGTCGACTTTTTCAACCTTTACCGGGATGGCTCCGCTGGACGCCTTGGCCGCGTCAAAGAGGTCCTCCGTCAGCTTCTTGAGGCGGATGCTCTTCTGGTCCAATATCTCAAGGTATTTCGGCGCATCCGGACTGTCAAGGCCCTCCTGTTTCAGCAGATCGATATAGGTGATGATGGAGGTCAAAGGCGTCTTCAGATCGTGGGACACGTTGGAGATCAGATCGGTTTTCAACCTCTGGTTTTTCAGTTCGTTTTGTATTGCTATGCTTGACGCTTCCGAAATCTCGTTGATCCCCCTGGCCAGCTCATCCAGTTCTCCTTCGCCGGACGCGTTTATCTTATAGGACAGGTTTCCGTTTTTCACTTCTTCCACGCCCTTCTTGACGTCCTCATATTTCTTCACCCACCTGGGCGCGAATACAATGATCAGAATGGCCGCGACGGGAGCGAAAAAGACGGTGGCCGAAAGGATACAGATTGCCAGCGTAACCAGAACGACCTTTTTCATAATGCTTCCGCCGAAATAAAAGGTCTTTACGCTCCTCCAGAGAGAGGCCAGCACAATATAAATCAGCGAATTTTTTATAAACCTCCCCGCTTTGATATTCCTTACGACGGACAGTATGAAATACAGTCCGGCGATCGCGGAACACATACCGACCGCAACGGCCAGCAGCCCGGAAAGGATACCGCTGAGGCCTCCGCGCGCATAAAATCCGCCGTTATAGTAGACGCCAAACCGGATGGTTTCAAAGAGAAGGGATCCGAATCCCGCTCCGCCGCCGACAAGGAAAACGGCAATGATCAGGAGCTGCAGTTCGGTAAACAGCCTGTCAATCTTATGGACCGGCCGGGTCCCCGTCTCATCCTTCCTGCCCGTTATCGCGATGAGCCAGATCAGCGCGATCAGGGAAAGCAGGGCGCATACGGCAGTTGAGGCGAACCACTTCAGAAACTCCGTCCGGGCGGCGGCATAGCCTTCTTCTTTTTCTGCAAGGTAATTGTCGTCAAAGGAGAAATAGACCTTCAAAGCATCATTGTATTGCGAATACAGGCGCCCCTCCAGAGACTGGTCGACATATCCCAGATTGCGGTTTAAGAGCTTCTCCGAAGCCGGTACTTTTTTCAACACGCCTTCCTCGTAAATCAGGTGGGCCGGCGCTTTCGCAAACTGTCCGGCCGTGATCGACGTTCCGGTGCTTACGGTCAGACTGGTCACCGTATTCACTCCGTCGGTGGCATAATAGGAGAATCCAAAGGTCTGATCCAATTCTTTCTTTAAATCCTGAAAAGCCCGCAAGTCATCCTGGATCAGAATCTCCTTGACTTTCGCGATTTCCTCCGCGTAATCTTCTTTGAAACGCTCTCTCACCAGCGGCGCGTCATAATCGTTGCCGTATACGGAGGCAGCGCTCTCCTCTGCGGCATAGGCCTCGGAGTAGTCGATGTTGTATTCGGTGGCTGCGGTATCCCGTCCGATTGTAACCTCGGCGTAACCATTGCCGTAATCGCCCGCATATGATCCCGAATAAAACAGATCCCTTGTAGCCTGTTCCAGCCTTTCCGGGCTGACGGACGCCCCGCTTTGGATATATTCTTCACTGCGGTATTCGCCCAGCAGCCGCAGAATCTGGTTCAGTTTTTCCTCGAATTCCCGCTGGAAAGACGAACTTTCCTGATAGCTGTCATAGAGCAGCATCTCATCCAAGTTTCCGTAATATCCGGTATCGTAATTTGCCGCCTCCATCATAAAGGCTCCCCCTGCGAGAGCGCTGATAAACAACGCCGCACAAAGAATAAGCGCGACGGTTGTCGCAATTTTATATCCGTTAATATTTCTCGATTTTATATCCAATACCCCACACCACCTTCAAATACCTCGGTTCCTTCGGGCTGATCTCGATCTTTTCCCGAATCCTTCTGATATGCACCGCCACCGTGTTTTCCGGATTGAAGGACGGTTCATTCCACACCGCCTCATAGATCTTATCCATGGAAAACACCTTGCCGGCATTCTCTGTCAATAACTTTAAAATTCCGTACTCGATAGGGGTGACCGCCACCTGCTCTCCGTCTACCGCGACGGTCTTCGCCTCGTCGTCCACCACCAATCCCCCTGATCTGAAAACCCCAGTTTTCTTCTCTATGCTCCCCAGGCTGACGTAACGCCTGAGCTGCGATTTTACCCTTGCGATCAATTCAAGCGGATTGAAGGGCTTTGTGATATAGTCGTCCGCTCCCACATTCAGCCCTGTGATCTTGTCGTAATCCTCCGACTTTGCCGACAGCATGATGATGGGGATGTTCTTCTCCTCCCGGATCTTCATGGTCGTCCTCATTCCGTCCAGCCGGGGCATCATAATGTCCATCAGGATCAGATGAATCTCCTCTCTGCGCACGATATCAAGGGCTTCGATCCCGTCATAGGCCTTAAAGACGCCGTACCCCTCGTTTTTCAGATACACCTCAATCGCTCCGACGATCTCCCTGTCATCGTCGCAAATCAGAATATTCATCCCTTTTTCTCCTCTTAATCAATAGTTTTTTCCGATTCATAAAAATTGGCACCCCCTTTCTAACGTCTCTACAAAGAGGATACCAAACGATTCTTAACAAAAGG
>DATMXY010000546.1:0-12245 GCA_035561275.1 Anaerovoracaceae bacterium
TATCAGTTAGTTTTTCCAATTAAGAGGTGTCGGAATATGGCAAGGCCTGATCGCTCGATTGACCCACGGATCATAGAAAGCGCTAAAAATGAGTTTCTTGTCACCGGGTTTGAAAAAGCATCATTAAAAATAATCTGTGAGAATGCCGAAATCACCACCGGAGCTCTGTATAAGCGGTACAAAGGAAAAGAGGACTTATTCTGCGCCGTTGTGGCAGATACGGTTGCGGACTTGAGCGGTGTTGTGGAGCAAAGAAGTGCCGTGGGTGTGAGAGACTTGTCCGACGATGCGCTGATAAAGGCCTGGGATATGGATGAGGCAGACATGCTGTGGTGGTTCCGATTCCTTTATGAGCGGCACGACGGCTTTCTTCTGCTCATAAAGCATGCGGATGGAACGGTGTATTCCAATTTCCAGCATGACTGGGTTGATAAGATGACAGTGAAAAGCTACGAATACTTTCTGGAGGCGCAGAAGCGGGGGCTGACGAAGGCTCAAATTTCAAAGGAAGAGATGCACATCCTGCTTTCCGCGTTTTGGACGACAATATACGAGCCGTTTATCCACAGCTATACCTGGGAACAGATCGAAGCCCACTGCAAATTGGTCTGCGGCCTGTTTAACTGGCAGCAGGTATTGGGGTTCGCTGCGCTTGCCTAAAGTCCCTTCCGGTGGAAGGGACAGCATTTTACCAGTCGGTTAGTTACATCTAACTGCATATAAAGGAGGTTATCCTATTGTTCAAAAAAGTGCTGGAGTATACCGGCGAGTACCGCAAAACGACGTATGTGGCCGTTGCTGCCATGCTTGTCGGTATCGTGATGAACGTCGTGCCCTTTTTGTTTATTTACCAGATCATCAGGCCGCTGCTGATGCGTGAGGCGCTTACGGCGGGATATGTGATCTGGCGCATCGCGGCCATCGCGGTCTGTGTTTTTCTGTACGCCGTGTTCTATGTGTGGGGACTTTCGCTGTCCCACCGCAGCGCCTACCATACGCTGAAGAACCTGCGCATCTCTCTTCAGGGGAAACTGGAAGCGCAGCCATTAGGCGCCATTCAGGATAAGGGCATCGGCTCGATCAAAAAGATGTTCATAGACGACATCGAAACGATTGAGCTGCTGCTGGCTCATACTCTTCCGGAGGGGATCGCCAATCTGGCCGTACCGGTTATGGTGTTTGTCGGGATGTTTCTCGTGGATTGGAAGCTGGCCCTTCTGGCGCTGGGATCTCTTCCCCTTGGACTGCTTGCCATGACGGCCATGTACAAGATCGGTATGGGGCAAATGGCGAACTATTACACGGCGGCGCAGAAGATGAACAACACCATCGTCGAGTACATAAACGGCATGGAGGTCGTAAAGGTCTTCAACCGCGACGGTGAATCCTATCACCGATTTGAGCACGACGTGAAGAGCTACCGCGACTTTACGCTGGCATGGTACAAGGCGAGCTGGCCGTGGATGGCGCTGTATAACAGTATTTTGCCGACCGTTGTGCTGTTCGTTCTCCCCATCGGCGCGTATCTGGTGCTTCGGGGCTATTCAACTATTTCGGATTTTGCGCTGGTTGTGTGCATGTCCTTTGGAATCGGCGCCCCGCTTCTCAGGGCCATGAGCTTCGTGGGCACGATGCCACAGATTAATTACAAGATCGAAAGCCTTGAGCAAATGCTCTCAACCCCGCCGCTGCAACAGTCCACAAGGCCCTTTATAGGCAAGGACCATTCGGTGGAATTTAAGGATGTGTGTTTTGCCTACAAGAAGGCCGAGGTGCTTCATGACATATCGCTTAAGGTTGCCGAAGGCAGCCTGACAGCGCTGGTAGGAGAATCGGGCAGCGGTAAATCAACACTTGCCAGGCTACTCGTCCATTTTTACGATGTAAGCGGCGGTTCGGTAAAAATCGGCGGACAGGATGTCCGGGATATGAGCCTGGAGGCGCTGAACAATGAAATTTCCTATGTGGCTCAGGAGCAGTTTTTGTTCAATATCAGCCTTTTGGAAAACATCCGCCTTGGCAGGCTTGACGCCACGGACAAGGAGGTACTGGAGGCAGCGGAAAAGGCGCAATGCGGGGAGTTCCTGACCCGACTTGAAAACGGTATCTACACCTTGGCCGGCGACGGCGGGAAGCAGCTCTCCGGCGGCGAACGGCAGCGCATCTCCCTGGCCCGCGCCATTTTAAAAAACGCGCCCATAGTCGTTCTAGATGAGGCGACGGCGTTCATGGACCCGGAAAACGAAGAGAAGATGAATGAAGCCATCGCCGAGGTCATTCGAGACAAGACCGTTATCGTCATCGCGCACCGGCTGCACTCCATCGTGGACGCGGATCAGATCTGCGTGCTGAGCGCCGGCAGGCTTGCAGCCACCGGCAGCCATTCGGAGCTGCTTGAAGGCTGCCCCGAATACCAAAAGCTTTGGCAGGCTGCCGAGGGCAGTGCAAAGTGGAAGGTCAGCACGGCGAAAGGAGATGAAAACTGATGATCGCTTTAATGAAGCGTATCCTTTCTGTTTCCGGAAAGTACAAGGGCAGAATACAATTGGCGTTTATCTTCTCATTTTTGAAATCTTTTCTGGCAAAAGCGCCGATTGGTTTTGCCTTCTTTGCTCTCACTGCGTTTTATAACGGCACGGCAACCGCGGAAATGTGCCTTTGGATCGGAATGGCCATGGCGGCCAGTGTGCTGCTGCAAGTCGTGTTCCATCATGTAGCCGACCGGCTGCAGTCGGCGGCGGGATTTATGGTGTTCGCTGAGAAGCGTATGGAGCTGGGCGCACATCTGCGAAAAATGCCGATGGGATATTTTACAGAAGGCAACATCGGCAAGATCAGCTCGGTGCTGTCCACCGATATGGTTTTTATTGAGGAAAACTGCATGATGGTACTGGCGGATATGATGAGCTTCATTTTTGCACAGGCCATCCTGCTGATATTTATGCTCTTTTTTAATGTATGGCTAGGCCTTGCAGGCATTGTCGTCCTCCTGATCATTCTGCCGGTCGCACGCGGAATGAAAAAAGAGAGCCTTGCAGATTCGGCCGCCCGTCAAGAGCAGAGCGAGAATCTGACCGAGTCCGTTCTGGACTTCACCGAGGGGATAGGCATCATCAAGACCTATAACCTGATGGGCGAAAAATCGAAGGCGCTATCAGACAACTTCCGCGAGAGCTGCCGGGTCAGCATCCAATTCGAAGAAAACCATTCACCCTGGCAGCGCCGGCTGAATATCCTCTACGGCTTTGGTGCGGTCGCGATTATTGCCCTTTCCGTATACTTAAATTCCCGGGCGCTGCTGGACGTGACATTTCTTGTGGGCATTATGCTCTTTGTCTTCGACCTGTTCGGCCCTCTCAAGGCCCTCTACAGCCAAAGTACGCGGCTGACGGTCATGAACAGCTGCATGGACCGCATTGAGGCGGTGTTTGCCGAAGCCGAGCTGCCTGATGACGGAGAAGAGACCATTCCGGAAAGCAGTGATGCGTCTGAAGTGCAGTTTCAGGATGTGAGCTTTGCCTACGGTGACAAGGAAGTGCTGCGGAGCGTTTCCTTCGACCTGAAACGAAACGGCATGCTGGCGCTGGTGGGGCCGTCAGGAGGAGGAAAGACCACGATTGCAAACCTGCTGACCCGTTTCTGGGATGTAAAAGCCGGACAGGTGCTGATCCGCGGCAAGGATGTGCGTGAGGTAACGCTCAGCGATCTGATGAATCACATCAGCATGGTGTTCCAGCGGGTATATCTGTTCCAGGATACCATCTATAGCAACATCAGTATGGGGCGCCCCGACGCCAGCAAAGCGGAAGTAATCGAAGCCGCTAAAAAGGCGAGATGCTACGATTTCATCATGGCGCTGCCCGACGGTTTCAATACCATGGTCGGCGAGGGGGGAGAAACGCTTTCCGGCGGCGAGAAGCAGAGAATTTCCATCGCCCGCTGTATTCTGAAAGATGCGCCCATCGTGATCCTGGACGAAGCCACCGCCAGCGTAGATGCGGACAATGAGAGCTATATCCAGCAGGCCATCAGCGAGCTGTGCAAGGGAAAGACCCTGCTTGTCATCGCCCACCGGCTCAATACGATCCGTCATGCGGACAAAATACTGATCATTGCAAACGGCAGGATAGCCCAGGAAGGAACCCACGACGAACTGATGAGCGCAGGCGGAATTTACAGGGACTTCGTAACGGTCCGGGAGAACAGCAGGGGTTGGAGCCGGAGAAACGAATGCCTTTGAGATAGTCCTGCCAAGCGAACTAACCATGGTTTGTCCGGTAAAATATAACAAAATGGGCGCTGCTCCAATTTCAGGCAGCGCCCATTTTGTTATATTTGTTTTATCCGGTTAGTTTACTTCCTCCAGGGTATTATGCCCGTTAGTTATATCATATGCTCCAGCCCTCGGCAGCCTCGCGGATATCCACAAACCGCTTGTAGACGCCGCCTTTTTTAAGCAGCTCATTATGGGCGCCCTTTTCCGCAATCATTCCGCCGTCCACCACCAATATCTGATCCGCGTTCTCGATCGTAGCCAAACGGTGGGCGATGGTAATGATTGTTTTGCCCCGGGTAAGCTCTGAAATTGCCGCCTGGATCAGGTGCTCGTTTTCCGGGTCAACCGAAGCGGTGGCTTCGTCGAGGATGATAATAGGAGCATTTTTCAAGATGGCTCTTGCAATGGAAATCCGTTGTTTTTCTCCCCCGGACAGCGTGCCGCCGCCTTCGCCGATCACCGTATCGTAACCCTCCGGCAGCGCCGCAATGAAATCATGGCAGCAGGCCTTTTTTGCAGCCGCTATCATTTCTTCCTCGGTGGCATCGGGATTGCCGAAGCAGATATTGCTGCGGACCGTATCGTTGAAAAGATAGACATTCTGAAAAACCATCGAGATATTGGACAGAAGGCTGTCACAGGTGAAGTCCCTGACGTCATGGCCCCCGACTTTTATGGAGCCGCTGTTCACATCGTAAAACCGCGCGATCAGGCTGCATATCGTTGTCTTGCCGCTCCCCGACGGCCCGACAATGGCTGTCGTCGTTCGTTCCGGAATGGTAAAGCTCACATGGCTGAGCACTTCTCTCGAATCATATCCGAAAGAAACATCTTCAAAGACGATGTCGTGATGTGAAAGCTCAATGCCCTTTCCACCTTCGTCTATGTACTCCTCCGATTTCATCCGGTCAAGCTGGTTCATCGCGTCGTCAATCACGCCGAGAATATGCGCGCTGTCGCTGATAGGTTCAATGCCGGCGAAAATTCCAAAGGAGAAAAAGCAGAACGCCAGCATAACCGGCAGGGCCATCTCTCCCGTCAGGCCCAAATAGCAGCTCGCAAGTATCAGCCCGATGGAAGCAATCTTAAGGGCAAGCAGGTGTGCGCAGTTGGAAGGAATATACCCCCATTCTATTTTCAGGCGGATGCTTTTGCTGTCGGCGCAAGCCTTTCGCATGGCAGCGACCGAAGCTCCCCCCTGGCCGAAGGATTTGACAATCGGCAGACCGCGTGCGTATTCGATCGTGGCGTTCGTCAGGTCGCGGTTTGCCTCCATGGCGACAGGAGCGTTCTTTTTGCTGTACTTCGATACCAGAAGCAAAAATAGAAAAGATACCGCCACGCCAACGACCGTAATCAGCGACACCGTGGGGTTGAATACCGCTATGCAGAGTAAAATACACAGGAAATTTAAGTATCCGCCCACAAAGTTGTCGATCATCCGGATGCCCATAGTCTCCAGTGTGTGAAGTCCGGTGGTAATGGAGTTTAATATCTCTCCCGTATTAACCTTTTGGAAGTAACCGAGGGAAACACGCTTTAAGATATTGCCGATGGCAAGCCTGTCGCGGGCGATCAGCTCATAGCTGATGGCTTCCTGAAACCGCGCCCTTAAATAGTCGAACAGAAACCGCAGGGACACAAATACCGCAATCAGGATAAAGCTCAGCCAGATCAGATTACTGTTGAATTCCGCAAATCCCCTCGCGTCGTCGATCAGAATGCCGACCGTATATGCCGCTACCATAACAGGCAAAGCCGCAAACCATGTGGAGAAAAAGGAAAAAACAAAGCCAATGTAAAGCTTGCCTTTAAATTCCCCGCACCAATCGATGATACGCTTGACCGTTTTAAACATTTACGGACACCTCCTTGCCGAAAACGGATACCGCCCATGCCTTGGCTCCTACATGCGCTTTCCACATGTCCGCGTAGAGCGACGACGACCGCAAAAGCTCCGCCTGCTTTCCCTGAACCTCGATCCGTCCGTTGTTAAGCAGGATGATGTTGTCCGCGTTTTTGATAGTGGACAGCCGGTGGGCGATCACAAGCAGCGTCTTTCCCTTGGCCAGCGCCGCGATGCTGCGCTGGATCTTATCTTCGTTTTCGGGGTCTGTAAAGGCGGTTGCCTCGTCCAGGATCACGACCGGCGCGTTTTTGAGAATCATCCTGGCGATGGCGACGCGCTGCTTTTCACCGCCGGAAAGCCGCTTGCCCGCTTCGCCGGCAGGGGTATCGTAGCCTTTTTCAAGCTTTGCGATGAACTCATCGCACTGGGCGGCTTTTGCCGCTGCATAAACCTCCTCGTCGGGCGCCTTGGGATTTCCAAGGCGAATGTTTTCCAGCAGCGAGCAGCGGAACAGGAAGTTGTCCTGGGTCACGAAGCTGACGGTATCGGCGAGCTGTTTCAGCGTCATGTTCCGCACATCCACGCCGCCGATTTCGATTTTTCCGCCGCTCACATCCCAGAACCGGGCGACCAGCTTGGCCACAGTGGATTTCCCCCCGCCGGACGGCCCGACCAGAGCGGTAAAGCTGCCCTGCGGCAGGGAGAGATCGATCCCGTGCAGCACCTCATCTTTTTGCTCCCCAGTGTAGGAAAACCGAACACCGGAGAGTTTGACGTCATAGTTGTTTAACTGCGTCGCCTGCGCAGGTTCAGGCAGCTCCGGCATGGTGAGGAGCTCCTGCAGATCCTTCACGGTATACTGCATTTCGCGTATGCCTTCGATGAACACCTCCAGCTTTGCCAGCGACCCAACCATGGATATGGACAGCATCGCGCAAAGCGCCGTTTCGGCGGGTGTGATGACGCCATTATAGCAGAGCAAAAGTCCCACCGGAAGCGTCCCCAGAAGTGTTGAAGGAAACAGAGCGAAAGCGAGCTTCATGGTGAACCAGGTGGATGAAAGCCATTTGATGATGAACCGGCGATAGTCCGTAATCGCCATGGAAAACTTCTCGTATGAAGAACCCTCTCTGCCGAATGCTTTGATGACCTCGATGCCTTCGATATATTCCACGATCGCGCTATTCATGGAAGCGTTGGATTCATTGTACTTTTCAAAGCTTCTGCCGCTGATTTTAAAGGTCAGCACCATGCAGACCAGGGAAAGCGGCAGCGTTATCAGGGAAGCGAGCGCAACGCGCCAGTCAATAACGGCAAGGGCAATAATACTGATGACCGGCAGCACGACATGCCCCGCTCCTTCGGGAACCATGTGTGCCAGCGGGGGCTCGATGTTTTCAATTTTGTCCACAATCACGTTCTTAATTTCCCCGATTGAATGCTGCGTCACATTTCCCAGCGGTGCATGCATGAACCGGTCTGCCACCCGCAGGCGCAACTGCTCCAGAATATTGTACGCCGCATTGTGGGACAAAGCGGTTGACAGACCGAAAAACAGCACCTTGACCACATAAGCCGCCAGCCCGATCAGGGACCATGTGAGCAGGATGCTGAAGCTGGCTGTGTCAGCAATGAACGCTTCGATGATCTTATAAGCACTATAGTACGGGACAAGGCCCGATACGATGCTGATCACCGACAGGAGCACCGATGCCCGGAGCTTCACCTTGCTGCCTCCTGCATAGCTCATGAGGCAGGAAAACCAACCGTCTTTTTTCTTTTTCTCGTTCAAAATAAATCACCCCTTTGTACTGTTTTTTCAATCATCGTTCTCCCATAGGGTAAATATCCTGCATTTCCGCTCCGCCCGGGCCGTTGCCGTTCATAAAAAGGATTTTCGGTATTCCAACGGAGACTTTCCTACCACCTCTTTAAACGCGACGGAAAATTTGCTGGGGCTGTCGTATCCGACCCGCCCGGCTATCTCCGCTATGTTTTCTTCTCTGCTGGTGCGCAGCAGCACGGCCGCCCGGTTCATGCGGTATGCGCGCATATAGGCGAAAATGGAAGTGCCGTAGACGCCCTTAAAGCAGGATTTCATAGCTGTGAGCCGGATATCAAACCGCGCGGACAGTTCCTCCAGCGTATAATGTCTTTGCACGTTCGCAGTCATATAGGCTTGAATCGCTTTAATTTTCTCCACCTGCGTTTTATAGAAATACGGGCACCCCCCCTGATCTCCTGAGAGTTCCAGCGCATCCAGGTAGACCAGGAGCTCCAGAACCTTGATTTTAAAGTAAGTCTTTCTGATGCGGTCCGGCACCGTGTACAGCTCGGAAAAGATATGCTCGATCGTGCCTTGACTGCGGATCATATACAGGTCTTTTTCCAAGCAATACTTCCGCTGCAGCGCATATAAGTCTATAGAAAAACCGCTCATGTCCGTAGCCAGGGCTTTTGCCGCCTGCTCTACATACAGCGCGACAGTAATGCCGTGGTAATGGCATAAGGGAAATTCGAAATGGGTATCGTGTTTTCTACGGTTGTCAATTTTCAGATCACCCGCCTCCAAGTAGGCATACGCGCCGTTTCCCATGTCCTGCTCGATGCGCCCTTCCCGGCAGTGGTCGATGCATAATAGATTCAGGTTTGTTTTGAACTCAGAATCGCAGTTTTGCAGGTGAAAATCGTTATAAATGATATAGGCTCCCGGAAATACGGCATAACAGGTCATGACGCCCTCGCCGGTCCGGTCCTTCATCTGGTAAACGGCATGTTCTTCACCCTCAATGACGGTAGTTATATTGTGACCAAATGATAATATTTCGTCCTTCAGCATGTGCTGCCCGCCTCCTTTCCGCTATTATTCAGCGTGAGCGTGACCGTCCGATCACAAACATAATGCAGGAACTCCACATCGTGGGTGACAATCAGGATGATACGCTCATCTTCAGCCAGCTTTCGGATCTTCCCAGCGACCGCCGTCATGTGCTCGTAGTCCAGTCCGCTGGTCGGCTCGTCGAAGACGAGTATTCTCTTGCCGCTCAACACACCGCAGGCGATGGCCAGACGCTGTTTTTGGCCGCCCGACAGGGCCATGGGGTGCGCATCCTTATATCCCAACAAGTCAAAGACCCGCAGCACGGCTTCGATCTCCGCTTCGCGGTCGCTGACTACTGAAAGCGCGCATTCATTCCATACGCTGTCGCTGAAAAGCTGGTGATTGACGTCCTGCATGACACAGAAGCATTCCTTGTTCCTCTGTTTTTGGGTCAGTAGCCTTCCGTCCAGCGACACTGACCCGCCTTTTTCCTTTACAAGCCCGCAGATGCAGCGCATCAGTGTGCTTTTGCCAATGCCGTTGTTGCCCGTGATGCCTACGATTTCGCCGCTGCCCGCGTGAAAGCTCACATGGTCAAAAATACGGCTGTCCTTGATCTCGCAGCAGAGATCCTGGATCGCAAATATACTCCCAACCTTCTGCCTCGGCGAATTGGCCGCCTGAAAAGCATCGGCCCAAAGCGTGCGCAGGCCCATTTCGATCCGCTGCCCGTCGGAGAGCGCGAGGAATTCCTCGCGGGTATAGATATGGACAATCTCGCCGTCTTTCATGTAGACCGCGCGGTCGATGAGGTCCGTAAGGAAATATAACCGATGCTCGGCGATCAGGATGGTTTTCCCCTGGCGCTTGATTTTCCCAAGCTGCCGCCTTAGAATCTCAACGGCGCCGCCATCCAGATTGGCGCTTGGTTCGTCAAGTACATAGATGTCGGGATTCATCGCGTGGACCGAACCAAAAGCAAGCGCCTGCCGCTCGCCGCCGGACATGGTAAAAATGCCTCTGTGGGTCAGCCGTTCAATTTTCAATTCTTCCACCGTAGCTTTCAGGCGCTCCCGCATATATTCCGGCGGCGCGCCTACATTCTCCAGCCCAAAGGCCAGTTCGGCGTCGGAATCGAGGTTAAAAAACTGCGATTTTGGATTTTGAAATACGGAGCCGATTCTTTTGGACAGTTCATAAAGCTCCGTGTGGGCTACCTCCATGCCCGCGGCCGTAACCGTACCTGCCAACCGGCCGTTTTCGATAAAATGGGGAATAAGACCGTTAACGAGCTTGGTCACCGTCGTTTTCCCGCATCCGCTTTTGCCGCAGAGCAAAACGCATTCGCCAGGCATTATATGAAAATTGATGTTTTTCAGCGTGTCCTTCTCATGCGCATAGCCGAAGGAAACATTATCGATTGTAATCATACACACCTCACATGGGCCAAAATGCGGCCGCCACAAAAATCAAGCCGCCAAGGATGCAAATATAATCCCTTGCGCGGAAGCGCAACTCGATGACGCTGGTCTTTGGGACCGGGTTTTCGATGCCCCTGGTGACAGCGGCGGCGCTGAGCTCATCTGCCGTGCTGGCCGCGGAGAATATCAGCGGAACAATATATGCCTCGGCCTTGGCAGCCCCCGAAATCCTGCGCAGCTTCATGGCGTCCCGGATGTAGCCGATCTCCTCCCGGATGGCCGGGAAATACCTGATGGTCACCGAGAGCGGAATGATCAGTTTTTGCGGGAAGCACCATTTGCGCATGGCCAGAATCAAATAACGCATCGGCACCGCCTTGACGATAAACGCCCCTATCATAAGGCAGGAAAAGCATTTCCTTGAATACGCCGTCAGTATGGCAAAAAAATCGGCGAAAATTTTAGGGGCGGCCGGAAATATGCAATATTGAAGTACCAGCAGAAAGCCGAATACCAGAATAAACTTCAGCCCGCTCTTAAACAAACCGCTGCTGATAAAAAGGGCAAAAAGCGCGGCGATAAGGGTAAACTCTATATATAGGGAGTTCTGCGTGAAAACGACAATGGTGATGAATACCAATAGCAGCAGCGCTGTCCGCGGGTCCAGAAATACCGCCCGTTCAACCTTGCTTTTTCCCGCCATGCCTATACGATGCCCGCTTTGGCAAAGTGCTTCTTAAAGAGCTCCTTTGCAATAAGGGCGCCAATAGTCCCCAGCACAACAGGCGCCAGGACCATCACGGCCAGCATGCCGTCCGTTGCAAGGCTTGATAAAACGGAAAGGTAATCCGCGGACATGCCCTGCCCGGATATCTGCTCAAAGAAGCTATCCTTGAACAGCCAGATTGGCAGGGGAGAACCGATCATGCCCACCGAGAAAACCGCAAAGGATATAGTGTTCCCCGTAAAGCTCTTATATTTTGCAGCAATGCGTATCAGTTCCGACAGCACGCAGGCCGATGCAAAGCTGATGAGGATCACCACCGTGAACATGCCCGTTACAAAATAGATGAGCCCCGTAATGAGCCCCATAATCAATATTGCCCCCGGCTTTTGTACCTTTGACGCCAGGATCATATACGGCACGCCCGTAAAAAGTGCAATGAATCCGGGCATCAGAATCCACATAACCGGATGCAGCCCGCCGAGCAGCATGAAAATAAAGTTGATGACAAAGTAAATGGCTGAAAAGATCCCGATGGTGATCAGGTCCTTGCCCTTAAGTTTTTTGCTTGTAACTGCCTGTGTTGTCGACATATTAATACCTCCTGAACAGAAATTGGTTAGAGATGTCTAACCGATAACGATATTATATCAGTTAAATCCATGCTTTTCTATTCCATTCCGTCAATTTTATACCGTTTAGACAGCTAATTTTTAAAGCAGCTTCAATCCTAAGCGGCTGCATCTGCTTGCCCCGGTTTCTACATCAAGTCCAATCATTTTTACCGGACTGGGAAACGGCGGAAACGGTGGCGGAGAAAACAGGATTGAACGGACGTAGCCTTTCTCTTTATCTTAATGCTCTTGCGTGCATCGGCTTGCTTGAAAAAAGCGGGAGCTCCTACCGCAACACACCGGAGAACAATGAGTTCCGCTGAGCCGTTTGCCTCGTCAAGCGCTCCGGGTTGCCGACCACATTCTGCTTTTGAAAGGTGAGAAATATCTCTTTGAGCGCCCTCGTGACGCTCTTTCCAGAGAGAATATGATGGATTATTTCTGAGTGGATTCTGCCTTGGCCAGCGTTTCCGTTTATGACCGGGAAATGGAGCTGTTTGTACTGCTTGATAAGCATGAAGCTTGAAGTAACGATGGTAC
>DATMXY010000547.1:0-4392 GCA_035561275.1 Anaerovoracaceae bacterium
GTACCTTTTTTGAAATGCTGGGCAGCTTCTCCTTCGGCGACTATTTCAAGGTCGAATCCCTGACCTGGGGCTGGGAGTTTATCACAAAAGTGCTGAAAATGCCTGAGGACAAACTATGGGCCAGCGTTTACGAAGAAGATAAGGAAGCTTACGATATATGGAAAAACGTCGTCGGTTTACCGGAAGAAAGGATCGTTCCCCTTGGTAAGGACGACAATTTCTGGGAAATCGGGACAGGCCCCTGCGGCCCGTGTTCCGAGATCTATTTTGACCGCGGAGAAAAATATGGCTGCGGCAAACCGGACTGCAAGCCTGGCTGTGACTGCGACCGCTATGTGGAATTCTGGAACCATGTGTTTACCCAGTTTAACCGGGACGAAGCGGGGAACTATACGCCCCTTGCGCATCCCAATATCGATACCGGCATGGGCCTGGAGAGGCTGGCCTGCATCATGCAGGACGTTGACTCCATATTTAATGTCGACACGATCCAGTTTATAATGAAATCCATCGTCGAGCTTGCCGGTATTCCGTATCAGAACGGTGAAGCGAAGACGGACGTTTCCATCCGGATCATCACGGATCATATCCGTTCCGTGACCTTCATGATCGCCGACGGCATCCTGCCCAGCAACGAGGGCAGGGGATACGTGCTGCGTCGGCTTCTGAGAAGAGCCGCAAGGCATGGGAAGCTGCTGGGCATCCAGGGTTCATTCCTTGCTGATTTGTCAAAGAAAGTGATTGAGGTTTCCGGCACCGCCTACCCGGAACTGGAAGAGAGAAAAGATTACATTCATAAAGTACTTACTGTAGAAGAGGATAAATTCAGTGCGACCATAGATCAGGGCACCGCCATCATTCACGAATACGTCAATGAACTGAAAAAGGCGGGCAAAACCGTTTTGTCCGGCGATAAGGTATTCAAGCTGTATGATACCTATGGCTTCCCGCTGGAACTGACCCAGGAGATCCTGGAAGAAAACGGCTGTACCGCCGATGTGGACGGCTTTAACGATAACATGCTCCGTCAGAAGGAACAGGCCAGAGCCGCCAGAAAATCGGAAGAAGACGAAGGCTGGTCCGACGAGGCCGGTTTGTTCATAGGTCAGGAGCCCACGGAATTTACCGGATATGACACGCTGACCTCTGAGGCAGTCATTATGGGGCTGTTCCTGGACAAGCAGCCGGCGGACAGCCTGACGGAAGGGGATTCCGGTATCCTGCTGCTGGACAAAACGCCATTCTATGCCGAAAGCGGCGGACAGGCCACCGATATCGGTACGATCACCGGTAAAAACGGCACCTTGGAAGTACTGTCCGTTTCAAAGGCAAAAGGAATCTTCGCCCATAAGGTTACCGTCACGGATGGCGAAATCCGTATCGGAGACGAGGTTCTCGCCCAGGTATCGGCTGCCGACAGAAACAATACGGCCAGAAACCACACGGCGACCCACATCCTGCACAAAGCCTTAAGAGAGGTTTTGGGCAGCCATGTGGAACAGGCCGGTTCCAGCGTTACAGCGGAAGGCCTGCGGTTTGACTTTACCCATTTTGAAGCGATATCAAAATCCGACCTTCAGAGGATCGAAACCATTGTAAATGAGAAAATAAATTACTTCCTGCCGGTAAAAACGGAAGTCATGTCCGTACAGGACGCCATGAATACCGGCGCTATGGCGCTGTTCGGCGAGAAGTACGGCGATTTTGTCCGGGTGGTTTCCGTTGGGAACTATAGCACAGAGCTTTGCGGAGGTACCCATATCGCCAATTCGGGGCAGATCGGAGCATTCCGGATCCTCAGTGAAAGCGGTGTCGCCGCCGGCGTCAGAAGAATCGAAGCCATCACAGGAGCAGGACTTTACAGAAAGCTCAGGACGGAAGAAGAGCTGATCCACGCCGCAGCGGAAGTACTGAAAACCAACGCTTCGGGGCTGCTGAACAGGATTACTGCGGTCAGTGACGAGCTGAAAGCAAGCAGGAAAGAGCTGGAGGAAATGAAAAGGAAGTCCATGAACACCGGACTCTCCGATATGATTGCCAACGCAAAGGAGATCAACGGAGTCCGCCTGATCACGAATTCCTTTAAGGATCTCGATATCAACAACCTCCGGACGCTTTCCGACAGCATCAAAACGGATAACAAGGGTGTGGTCATCGTGTTTGCGACGGAGAACGCCGGCAAGGTGACTTTCATGGTCTCTGTTTCCGACGATCTGCTGGATAAGGGCTACCACGCGGGCAATATGATCAAACAGATCGCGGCGGCCGCAGGCGGAGGCGGAGGCGGCAAGGCCGACATGGCGCAGGCAGGAGCAAAGGATCCCTCGAAGATCAAAGAGGCGCTTGATCTGGCGGCCACCTTGATCTGATTGTTGAGATATAGTTTATTACAACTATATTAAAATTTGTAAAACTTCTTGTTTAAGATGGAAAGCTTTTGTTATAATAACTTAAAGAAAGAAGGTGAGCAGGATGGACAGAAATACGATCTTGTTTAACAGCCCCGAAAAAAGCGAACAGCAAACGACAGAAGATATTTTGAGAACTGTTTATAATGCTTTAGAAGAAAAAGGCTACAACGCTATCGACCAGATGGTTGGGTACATCCTGTCTGGTGACCCTTCTTATATCACAGGGCATAACAATGCAAGAAACATCGTACGGCACATCGAAAGAGATGACCTGGTTGAAGAGTTGCTCAGAGCATTTCTGAAAAAATAAAGCATTGAACGCCCCTTTCAGGGACTCCAGCCCGAGCTTCATTTGTGCTGCAGTCCGTTTTGCCAGCCAAGCAGGCTTGGGGCAAAAGGCAACGATTTGAGTGCCGTGTGAATATTTATCCGATAATGGAATCGCGCATGGCGTTTCTTGAATACTACGAACAAGCGGGCTGGAAAAGTCCGTTTTCTTTTTGCCAGAAATCCATATAAGTGAAAAGGAATAACACAAGAGATGAAGATCATTGCATTGGATGTAGGGGACAAAACCATCGGCGTCGCGCTTAGCGACGATCTGCTTATTACCGCCCAGGGGCTGATGACCATTGAGCGGGTCGGAATCCGGAAAGACGCCGGAAAAGTGATTGAACTGATCCGGGAATATCACTGCGATACCGTAGTCGTTGGACTGCCCAGAAACCTCAATGGCTCCGACAGCATACAAACAGAAAAAGTGCGGGAATTTAAAACCATGCTGGAAAACAAAATGCGAAGCGAAGGCATGAGCCAAGTCGCAATCCATTTCCAGGATGAGCGTTTTACGACTCTGATCGCGGAAAAAGTGCTCATCGAAGCCGACCTCAGCCGTAAAAAGAGGAAAGACGTCATTGACAAGCAGGCCGCCGTCCTGATCCTGCAGGGGTATCTGGACCATCTAAGGAACAGCAATGTATAGCTACAAAACCCGTATCTGAAATATCGGGTTTTTTCATTTCCGGTTTGATATGATGAAACGGAAAGGAGGTCATAGACATGGATTCACTGAAACATCTGAATCAGGCGATGCGCTATATTGAAGCCAATTTGGACGGCGAAATCGATTATCAGAAAGTGTCGCAGCTTGCCTGCTGCTCAGAATACCATTTCAGAAGGGTGTTTTCCTTCCTGAGCGGGATCACTCTGAATGAGTATGTCCGGCGGAGGCGGCTGGCTCAGGCTGCGCTGGAATTAAGCAAAAGCGATCAGAAAATTATTGATATTGCCGTTAAGTACGGTTATGATTCGCCGGATTCTTTTGCAAGAGCGTTTCAAAACCTTCATGGAGTTACTCCAAAAGAGGCAAGGAAAGCCGGGACTTCACTGAAGGCATTTCCGCCTATGACCTTCCAACTGACAATACAAGGAGGAAATGAGATGGATTATCGAATAGTTGAAAAAGAAGCATTTTATGTTGTAGGTCTGAAGAAAACCGTACCGCTCCAATATCATGGGGTAAATCCCGAAATCGCAGCCATGTGGGAAACTTTAACCCCGGATGATATTATAGAATTAAAAGGGATATCGAATATAGAGCCCAAAGGATTCGTCAGCGCTACGATAAACTTTACCGACGGCAGAGCGGAAGGCACTGAAATGGACCATTATATAGGCGTAGCAACGAACAGGCAGTACCTCGGGAAGTGGCAGGAATTATTTGTACCGGCTTCATCATGGGCGTTCTTTACCTCAATCGGTAAATTTCCGGAAACCCTGCAGGATATCTGGCAAAGGATCTACACGGAGTGGTTTGCGACGTCAGGTTATGAAGTCAGCGAAGGACCGGAGATCCTTTGGAATGCGGATAAAGATACGGAAAGGCCCGACTTCCACAGTGAAATATGGATCCCGATAAAAAAAGCGGATAACAAGGGATAAATCCCGGGGAAATGAAAGCCCATCTGATTCATAGCAGGCG
>DATMXY010000548.1:0-2524 GCA_035561275.1 Anaerovoracaceae bacterium
AGTGTACTTTAATTGAAATTTTGAACAGAATACGCAGAAGTTAAAGATTCAAACATTTCAAAGGGAAAATAAGATAGCTCTTTAAGGCTGCTTAGGGAAGTCTGTGCGATTGGCAAAGAGCCGGACAGAATGTTAAGACGACGAAAATCAGCAAATCGGAGATTTGCGATTTTCCAGCCTAAATTCTGTCAACGGTTCTGAAGAACCGGACAGAATGTTAAAAGGAGGAATTTGAACATGAACCGTTCAGAAAGAACAATCAAAATCACAAAGATGGCTATGCTGGCTGCAATTTCGATCGTGCTGGTAATGCTGATCAGGATCCCTTACCCACCGGCGCCTTTCCTGGTGTATGACCCGGCGGACATTCCCATCTTCATCGGCGCGTTCGCCTTCGGGCCCCTGGCGGGTCTTGCCCTGACGTTTGTCGTCAGCTTAATTCAAGCCTTTGTCTTGGGCGGAGACGGGCTCATCGGATTTTTCATGCATTTTGTCGCCACCGGCGCCTTTGTGCTGATGGCAGGTTGGATCTACAAGCGGAACAAGACAAGAAAAACTGCTGTAATCGCCCTGATTTGTGGTACAATACTGATGACGGTGAGTATGGTGCTCTGGAACCTTCTCATTACGCCGTACTTTTTAAACGTACCGAGAGAAGCGGTCATCGCGATGCTCGGCACGATTATAGTGCCGTTCAATCTGTTGAAGGCCGGCGTCAACTCCGTCGTCACGTTCCTGACCTATAAGTCCATAGCGAGGTTTTTACACAAATAACGACTGATTATTGGAGCCCTTAATACAGATGGAAAAATTGATACGCAGCGAAACGGATACAAGGGAATTTGGAAAAGAGCTGGCGAAGAATTTAAAGCCGGGAAACGTCGTCGCATTGACCGGCGATCTTGGAACCGGTAAAACCACTCTTACAAAGTATATTGCGGAGGGGCTTGGAATCACCGAAATCATTACAAGCCCCACTTTTACTATTGTGCAGGAATATACAGGGGGAAGGCTGCCCCTGTATCATTTTGACGTTTACCGGATCGCCGACCCGGAGGAAATGTACGAGCTTGGCTACGAGGAATACTTTTTCGGCCGGGGCGTTTGCGTCGTCGAGTGGGCGGGCCGGATCCCGGAGCTCATTCCCGGGGACAGCATCCTGATCCGTATCGAATATGGCGAATCCGAGGATGAGCGGATCTATTATATTAATAATTTTCCAAATACAATGAAGGAAAACGAAGGATGAACATACTTACGATAGAAACCACCGGCGCCGAAGCCTCCGTCGCCGTCATCAATGACAAAAGCGAGGTCTTTATGGAGACTTCTGACCAAAAAATGAGCCATTTGCAGAATTTAATGCCAATGGTGGATATTTTGTTGAAAAAACGCGGATTGTCAATAGACGATATGGATTATATTGCAGTATCCGAGGGACCCGGGTCGTTTACAGGGATCCGGATCGGCGTATCCTCCGCCAGGGCGCTGGCCCAGGCACTGGGGATCCGGACCATCGGCGTGCCCACGCTGAAATCCTTCCTTTATCATGTGCCCGGATACCACGGGATCGTCTGCCCCATCCTGGACGCCAGGAGAAACCAGGTCTACGGCGGAGCGTACCGATGGACGGCCGACGGACAGTATGAAGAGGTCGTTCCCGGCGCGGCGTGGCAGCTTGCCGAGCTGCTGGAACGGCTGGAGACGGAGGCCGGAAAATTAAACCCGGCATCGGCGGATCCCGACGGGTCCGGATCCGCCGGACCGACAGAATCCGGACCGGTCGAAATCACATTTTTCGGGGATGGCGTCATATCATATAAAGAACAAATCCTGAATTGGCATTTGGACTCATCGTCAAATGACAATATACGGGTTTTATTTGCAGAGGAAGACGTAAAATTCCAAAAAGCGTCTTCTGTCGCCAGGCTGGCACTGGAGTTGTGCCGTGCAGGCGAAATCAAAAGCCTTTATGATCTCAAGCCTGTCTATATGCGGAAAGCGGAGGCAGAAAGAAAGCTGGAAGGCAAAGCGGATTAAGCCGCAACACGGCAGTAAGCAAAAAAGACAAGCAAGGAGCCGGAGGAAAAACGGAATGGACCTTATGGTCAGACAGGCAGAAATAAGAGATATCAAGCCCATGGCGGAGATGGATGTCCTGTGTTTTACCGCGCCGTGGAGCGAAGAATCCTTTGACAAGGAAATCAGGGAAAACCACATGGCTTTCTATATCGTCGCGGAAATCGGCGGCAGAATGGTGGGATACGCCGGGCTTTGGCGCGTCCTGGATGAAGGCCATATCACAAACGTGGCGGTCCATCCTGATTTCAGAAGGAGGGGAATCGGCGAGGCGCTGATCTCCGTTCTGCTTTCGCATACCATTGAAAACGGCATTCTGAGCCATACCCTGGAGGTTCGGGCGTCAAATAATCCGGCCATCTCGCTTTATCTGAAATTCGGCTTTGAACCTGCAGGCTTCAGAAAAAACTATTATGAGGATAACGGAGAAGATGCTATAATAATG
>DATMXY010000549.1:0-3201 GCA_035561275.1 Anaerovoracaceae bacterium
GTTGACAAAGTACAACACGGTTTGCAAAGGCGGATTTCGCTGCGCCCGGAGTGCCGTAGATGCTGTGATCAGAAAGAAAGGACAGCTAAAATGGGATTAATGGAAAAAATCTTCGGAGACCTGAACGTCAAAGAAGTGAAAAAGGTAGAAAAGATCGCGGATCGGATCGAGGCGTTGGATGAACGCATGCAAGGCATGACCGATGAGGAGCTGAAGGCGAAGACCGCGGAATTCAAAGAACGTCTGGCGGCAGGGGAGACTCTGGACGATCTTCTGCCGGAAGCCTTTGCGGTATGCCGCGAGGCCGCCTGGAGGAGCCTCGGAATGAAACATTTCCGGGTTCAGCTCATCGGCGGCGTCGTCCTCCATCAGGGGCGCATCTCCGAGATGAAAACGGGCGAAGGTAAAACTCTTGTGGCGACCCTGCCGGTTTATTTAAACGCGCTGGAGGGAAAGGGCGTCCATCTGGTAACGGTTAACGACTATCTGGCACGCCGCGATATGGAGTGGATGGGTAAGCTTTATACCTTCCTGGGGCTCACTGTGGGCTGCGTCGTCCACGGGATAACCAATGAAGTGAGAAAGGCCGCCTATCAGGCCGACATCACTTACGGTACCAATAACGAGTTCGGCTTCGATTATCTCCGCGACAACATGGTCATATACAAGGAAGACATGACCCAGCGCGAGCTGAATTTCGCCATCGTCGACGAAGTGGACAGCATCCTCATCGACGAAGCCAGAACGCCGCTGATCATATCGGGCCAGGGGGAGAAGTCCACCGAGCTCTACCATATCGCCGACCGGTTTGTCAGTTCCTTCCGCATCGAAGAAGACTTCACCATGGAAGAAAAGGACAAAACTGTTTCCCTTACGGAAGAAGGCGTTACAAAGTGCGAAAAAAACTTTAAACTGGAGAACTTTTCAGACCCGGAAAACATGGAGATCAACCACCACATTCAGCAGGCCCTGAAGGCCAGGAATCTCATGAAACGGGATGTGGACTATATCGTCAAGGACGGCGAGATCGTCATTGTCGACGAATTCACCGGCCGTCTGATGTTCGGGAGAAGGTACAGCGACGGACTGCACCAGGCCATTGAAGCCAAGGAAGGCATGCAGGTCCGGCAGGAGTCCAAGACCCTTGCCACCATCACTATACAGAATTATTTCAGAATGTATCAGAAGCTTGCGGGCATGACCGGTACAGCCAGGACCGAGGAGCAGGAGTTCAGGGATATCTACAATATGGACGTGGTGGAGATCCCCACCAATCGCCCCGTGATCAGGAACGATAAGGAAGACTCCATCTACGCGACGGAGCGGGGAAAATTCAGCGCTATTGCGGATCAGATCGAGGAGCTTCACAAGACTGGTCAGCCGGTGCTGGTGGGCACCATCTCCATCGAACGCTCGGAAATCATCAGCTCCCTGCTAAAACGGCGGGGTGTCAAGCATAACGTGCTGAACGCGAAACAGCATGAACGGGAAGCGGAAATCGTCGCCGAAGCCGGCAGGCTGGAAATGGTCACCATTGCCACCAATATGGCCGGCCGTGGTACGGATATCATCCTGGGCGGCAACCCCGATTTCGAAGCAAGGCGGGAAATGAGAAGGCTGGGCTATGAGGACGCCGCCATTTCCTTTGCCGCAAGCTTTGTGCCCCTGGAAGACCCCGAACTCATTGAGGCCAGACGGCTTTACCATGAGCTGAACGTGCGGTTCAAAGCGGAAAGGGCCGAAGAACAGCAGAAGGTCAAAGAGCTCGGCGGATTATATATCATCGGTACGGAACGCCATGAGTCCCGGCGTATCGACAACCAGCTGAGAGGGCGTTCCGGACGCCAGGGAGACCCCGGAAGCACCCAGTTCTTTATTTCTCTGGAAGACGAACTGATGCGCCTCTTCGGCGGAGAGCGGATCCAGGGGATCGTCGGCAGGCTGGGCATGAGCGAAGACGAACCCATCGAGGCCGGCATGCTGACCAAGTCCATCGAAAACGCACAGAAAAAAGTCGAGGGAAGAAACTTCGGCATCAGAAAATATGTCCTGCAATACGACGACGTGATGAACAAGCAGAGAGAGATCATCTACGGCGAACGGCGCAGGGTCCTGTTTGGGGAAGATTTGAAAGAGCATGTTATGAATATGGCGGAGGAACTGATTGACGAGAGCCTCGATTTCACTACCGCCGCTTCAAAGTATGCCGAAGAGTGGGACCTCAAAGGTCTGGAAACGTCCCTGCGCAGGATCTGCAGCACCTGCCGGGGTTTCCGCTATACGGAGGACGACATTCAGAATCTTGACAGGGATACGCTGAAGGACGATGTCATGGCGGACTTTGAAGCGGCTTATCAGGCCAAGGAAGCGGAGATCGGCGCCGACAGGATGCGCGAACTGGAACGCATGATCCTGATCCGGGTCGTGGATAACAAATGGATGGATCATATCGATGCCATGGACCAGCTGAGGCACGGCATCGGCCTGCGCGCCCTGGGCCAGATCGACCCTGCCCGGGCTTATGCCGCGGAAGGTTTTGATATGTTTGACCTGATGGTCAAGAGCATCAAGGAGGATACGGTGAAGTTCTGCTTCAACGTGACCTTGCAGACGGATACCGCGAGAAAGCAGGTCATCAGGATCGGCGAAGGCCGCAAGGACGATTTCGTTGATACCGCCAATGAGGACCAGGGCGAATATTCCGGTTCCGGCAATGCGCCTGCCGGCCAGGGCAATGTGCCTGCAGCCGCCAAGGTTCCCGAGCGGGAGCGGAAGCAGGAGACGGTCAGAAAGGGCGTAACGGTGGGAAGGAACGATCCTTGCCCGTGCGGAAGCGGAAAGAAGTATAAAAAATGCTGCGGAGCAAATATTGCTGATTAAGCGGCTGGTGCGGGGAACGGCATGAAGAGCCTGTTTCAAAATGAAAAATGAGAAACTTTTTGTTCAAAATTTCAAGTAATGGACGGATATTTGAATAAAAACGGGGTTTTTGATAGAAAAAGGGTTCGAAATCGCATGTTTTTCCCGTATTTGTGTCCCAAACTTGAAAAATTGTACAGCTGAAGGCGCATTTTCCTTTCCAATAGAAAGAGGGGCTGACTCTCCAAGCTTTATTCAATCATTTTGAGCCAGCCCCATCATGCCCGATTCCACAGGATAGTAACTCCGCGCCGCCTTTGAAATAACTATGGCCTATAATAC
>DATMXY010000550.1:0-6337 GCA_035561275.1 Anaerovoracaceae bacterium
AGTAATCCAAAGATGGATCCACAGGTCGGTAGTGTACAAAAAATTAAAAAAATGGGAATCGGGCAGCTCTTTGGGGGAAATCCCGGAATGAAAAGCAGTTGTAGCAAAAAAGCAACAGTATAGGTGTCGCTAAAAAACGAATTTGTCGTTTTGGAGCGACACCTATTTTTTTAAAACCTCAATCGATGCTGTCTGGGAATAAATTCATTTTAAAATTAAACCATTTGAAGATTCGATATTTTTGCATGAATAAGACAAACCGTTTTCTTAAAATAAAAATCCCCTCTGCTCCATTGGCACACATATTGCTCTAGTTAAATACAAAGTTTATTTTAACGCTTTTCCGGCATAGTGCATACGTGGGTATTGAAAAGGGGGGACATTAAAAATCGGAGAATGCGGATGCACTGATCGTCCGGAATAGTATCGATATACTGTCACTGTACAAGGAGGTTAAAAATGAATTTCGCATTAACAGAAGAACAGTTAGCTTTCCAGAAAGAAATGAGAGAATTTGCGCAAAGGGAATTCGCGCCCGGCGCGGTTCAAAGAGATGAAGACGAAGATTTTACACCGATCTACGATATTTTCATGAAAAAAATGGGGCCTATGGGATTGTTGGGTCTAACCATGCCGAAAGAATACGGCGGCCAGGGAAGGAGCCCGATTTTTTTCGTATTGGCCATGATGGAATTCTGCAGGGTGGAAGTATCGGTAGGGGCGTCCTGGTCGGTATGCCTTTCCCTTGGAACGGTTCCGCTTTTACAATGGGGAACGGAGGAACAGAAGCAGAAATACCTGTCTCCGCTTCTAAAGGGAGAAAAACTATGCGCGTTCGGCCTGACCGAGGAGAATGCCGGAAGCGATTCAGCAATGCAGGAAACCACAGCAGTCCTGGATGGTGATGAATATATCCTGAACGGAAGGAAAATTTACATCACGAACGCCGGATTTGCTGATACATATATTGTTTTTGCTATGACCGACAAAACCAAAGGCACAAAGGGAATCAGCGCGTTCGTCGTCGAAAAGGACACGCCGGGGTTTACCTTTGGGAAGGAATACAAAAAAATGGGAATTCGGGCGACCGCGCAGCGAGAATTAGTTTTCGAGAACTGCAGAATTCCAAAAGAGAATCTGCTCGGTAAGGAGGGCGAAGGCTTCAAGATCGCCATGACGGCGTTGGACGTCGGCAGGATCGGAGTTGCGGGCCAGGGTGCCGGAGCCGCTATGGGCGCTTTCGATCTTGCCGTGAAAACGGCAAAAGAGCGTGTTCAGTTCGGGAAACCGATCTCGGCAAACCAGGCCATATCCTTCAAGCTGGCCGACATGGCCACGAAAATAGAACTGGCGCAGTTGATCCTGTTAAAGACCGCCTGGCTGATGCAGGAAGGTCTTCCCTATACCAAGGAAGCCGCCATGGCAAAAACAGTATGCACCGATACGGCGATGTCGGTTACGACGGATGCGGTGCAGATTTTGGGAGGGAAAGGATATCTAAGAGAAAATGAAGCGGAACGCTTTATGAGAGACTCCAAGATCCTGCAGCTCTATGAGGGAACCAATCAGATCCAGAGGCTGATCGTTTCCGGTCACGTACTGAAATAAAAGGAGGCTGTCATGTTCGACAATACATTTGTCAGCTGCCTGTTAAATGAAGGTATTGCTGTCATCACGATCAAAAACCCGCCGATGAATCCGCTCAGCGAGGGAGTCCTGGACGGAATCAGGGAGAGCTTTAACCTGCTGTCAAAGGATGATTCTGTCCGTGCTGTCATCATTACCGGAGAAGGGGAAAAAGCATTTGTGGCCGGGGCGGACATCAAGGAATTTCCGGGCTGGACGCCGGATATCGCAGAGGACAGAACCAACAAAGGACAGAGATTGTTCTCAAAAATAGAGAATTTCAAGGCGCCGGTCATTGCAGCCATCAACGGATACGCTTTAGGAGGCGGTCTTGAGCTTGCTTTAAGCTGCGATATCCGGCTTGCCTCTGAAAACGCGAGGATGGGACTGCCTGAAGTAACGTTGGGGATCATACCGGGCTATGGCGGAACACAGAGATTATGCAGGACGATCGGCGTCGGAGAAGCAAAGAAAATGGTCTACACAGGCGAGATGATCAATGCGGAACACGCGCTGGCGATCGGTCTGGTGCAGGAGGTCCTGCCCCTGAACGAGCTCATGCCGCGTGCAGAAGATATCGCCGGAAAAATTGCATGGAACGGTCCCATTGCTGTTCGCGGCGCAAAACGGGCAATTAACTGTGAAAGGAATTTTTCCATTCAGCAGGGTATGGAGGTTGAACTTGCGGTGGCCAGGGAGGTTTTCAGCAGCGAGGATAAAAACGAGGGCGTGGGGGCCTTTCTTGAAAAAAGGAAAGCCATATTCAGCAATCGATAAGGAAAAGGAGTGAATCGTACACGATGAGTATAGAAAAGGTAGGCGTCATCGGCGCGGGAATGATGGGCGCCGAAATCGCACTTTGCTTTGCCAGGGCGGGCTACGAAGTAGTCATGGCGGATATTACGGAAGAAATCGCCGCAAAAGGCAAGGAAAAACAGGTCGGAATTCTGGATAAGAGTATTGCCAAAGGTAAATTTGACGCGGCGAAAAAAGACGAGGTGCTGAACAAAGTCACCGCTACGGCTGATTACAATAAAATGGCAGACTGCGATTTTATTGTTGAAGCGGTCCTCGAGGTGCTGGAGGTCAAGCATGACACATACGCAAAGCTGGATGCGGTCTGCAAGCCGGGTTGCATCTTTGCCAGCAACACTTCAAGCATTTCCATCACAAAGCTAGCGTCGGCCGTATCCGGGGAGCGGGTCGGTAAATTTATCGGAACCCATTTTAACTCGCCGGCCAGTATCATGAAGCTCGTGGAAGTGATTCCGGCGCTTCTTACCAGCGAGGAAACGATTGCGGCAACGATGGAAGTTTTATATTCCATTGAAAAAGAGCCTGTAAAGGTTAAGGATGTGGTCGGATTCGCGTTGAACAGGCTGTTCCACGTGTTCTGTATGGAAGCATGCCGGCTGATCGAAGAAGAGGTATGCTCCATAGAAGACGTTGACAAGATATGCGTCTACGGCCTCGGTCATCCGGCAGGGGTTTTCAGGCTATTGGATATGATGGGGCATGATCTGAATATCAAGGTTGATAAAATCATGTTCGATGCCTACGGCGAAAGGTTCAGGCCGAGCCAGTACATGCAGAAGCTTGTCGACGCGGGCCATCTGGGAAAGAAAACCGGCCAGGGGTTCTATAAATATTAAGATTGAGAGGTAAAAAAAATGAATCTGAGAGACGTTGTGATTGTCGACGCGGTAAGGACCGGCTTCGGAAAGTACTTCGGGACGCTGACAAATCTGGAGGCAGACGAGCTTGCGGCGCCGCTGCTCCTGGAGCTTGTAAACAGAAACAAGCTTGAAAAGAGCGACGTAGACCTTTGTGTCATGGGGAATGTAGACGGCCATTCGTCCGCTCCGAATCTCGGCAGACTGGCTTTGCTCAGAGCGGGATTTCCATTTGAAATACCCGGATTTACTGTTGAACATCAGTGCGGGTCCGCTTTGCTGGCGATCAATACCGCCTACATGCAGATCGCGACGGGAATCATCGAAGTTGCTCTGGCCGGCGGAGCGGAAAACCTGAGCAATGCGCCTTATTGGATCGAAAATGCAAGACAGGGATTTCGTCTGGACGAAAAGGGATTGAAAATTCACTGCGAGTTCATGGAAACCGCAAGGCGTGTCTGCGGTCCTGAGCTCTACAGGCAGAATGTCAACATGGGGATCACCGCGGAAAATCTTGCGGAAAAATATAAAATCTCAAGAGAAGAGCAGGATGAATTCGCTTACCAGAGTCATCATAAATTCGCTGCCGCCCAAGCAAGAGGTAGAATCAAAAAAGAGATTCTGCCGCTGGAAGTGAAAACCAGAAAAGGAGTAGTAATATTTGAAACGGATGAACACGTCAAGGCCGATACCACTGCGGAAAAGCTCAGCGAGCTCCGGCCTGCGTTCAAAGAAGGCGGAACGGTCACCGCGGGCAATTCTTCCGGAATGAACGACGGGGCGGCAGCGGTTTTGATGATGACGAGAGAAAAGGCCGCCGAATTTGGCTTAAAGCCGCTGGCTTCCGTCGGCAAGCACCTCAGTGTGGGAGTGGATCCGGCAATCATGGGCATTGCCCCGGCCTATGCCATTCGGAAGATTATGCAGCAGTCCGGCACGAAACTGGACGATTACGGACTGTTTGAAGTCAATGAAGCCTTCTGCGCCCAGACCCTTGCGGTTTACAAAGAGCTGGGGCTGACGGACAAGCAGCGGGAACGCTTCAATGTCAACGGCGGAGCCATCGCTGTGGGCCATCCGGTGGGAGCTTCCGGCGCCCGCTTGGTTCAGACATTGATCTATGAAATGCAGGAAAGAGGAGTGCAGCGGGGGATCGCTACACTATGCTGCGGCGGGGGAACCGGCATCGCGACCGAATTAATCCTGGAAGAATAATTTTTATGAAGCAAGGATATGGAAAGAAAATCAGGAAAAAGCAATCGTGACCTGTGATGCGGCATATGTCGACGGTGAACTGTCCACATCGGCCAAAGTCACATTGGCAATAAGATAATAGGAGTGAATATAGTATGAAAGCAGCTGTTGTCAGGGAATATAACAGGATTGCTCTCGAAGATCTGCCGATACCGGAGCTGGAAGAAGAGGAAGCGCTGATCCAGGTTACCCATATCGGTCTGTGCGGATCAGACGTACATATCTACGAGGGTAAACTGTCGGCAAATTATCCCGCGATCCTGGGACACGAATTCAGCGGTAAACTGTCGGCAATCAAGACCAAAAAGAGAACGTCCTTAAAAATCGGCGATCAAGTAGTGGCGCACCCGTATCGTTCCTGCGGCATATGCGACCTTTGCATCACCGGCAGGGAAAACCTCTGCGACCAGATAAAAATCTGCGGCGTCCATACGGAGGGATGCTTCGCCGAGTACGTCAAGGTTCCGGCAAGCAAGGTCTATTCTTTCCCGGAAGAGATTGACCCGAAGCTCGGAGCCATGGTCGAACCGCTGGCTGTGGCGGTCCACGACGTCAGGAGAAGCGGCCTGAAAGTCGGACAGACAGCCTATATTATCGGAGGAGGTCCCATCGGAATTTTGACTGCGATCGTGGTGAAAGCGGCCGGCGCGTCCAGGGTGGCCATCGGTGAGATCAACGACTACCGCATTGAATTTATAAGAAAGATGGGGTTTGAAGCCGTTGATCTGAAAAAAACAGGTCTGGAACAGGCCGTGGAGGAACTGACCGGCGGGAAAGGATTTGACGTCGTGTTTGAGGACTCCGGGGCCTGGGCGGGCTCCGAGGACATGGTAAAGGCGGCTAAAATCGGAGGAACAATCATGCTGATCGGAATGCCCGGAGAGAAGCATCCTGTTGATATTACAGCATGCGCCAGACGGGGACTAAGCCTGGTCGGATGCCGGATACACCCACAGATCGATTACAAGGCGGCCTTAGACATCATTAAATCAGGTGAATACAACGATCAGATCGAGAGACTGATCACACATACTTTCCCGTTTGACCGGATCTCAGAAGTGATGGAATTTGCCGTAAAAGACCAGAAGCATGGGAAGATCATTTTGGGAATGATGGCTTAACGGCAGGAAAGAAGGATTGATAACAAGTGGATTTTCAAAGAATGAATTTTGATTTGACAGGGAAGACGGCGGTTGTGTTCGGCGGAACCGGCGGGATCGGGCGGGGCATCTGCCTGACAATGGCTGATCACGGAGCGGATGTAATACCTGTAAGCCGCAATATTAAGAACGTAATGGAAGTGGCAGATGAAATAGAGTCCCTTGGTAAACGATCCTGCGCGGAAATCGTAGATGCCTGCAATCCTGAAGAGATTACGGCCTTCAGGGATCGGATCCTTGGCGCGTTCGGCAAGGTGGACATTCTTGTGAACAGCCAGGGAGTATCCATCAGAGACCATATTCTCGAGTACAAGTACGAAACCTGGCGCGAAATCGACCGCTTTAGACCTGGCGCCGTTTCATATCCAGGTGAATGCCATCGCTCCCGGCTGGTTTGAAACTGAGCTGACGAAAAAAGTAAGAACGGATCCGGAAATGAACAAAATTGTTTCTAATAAGATTCCCGCGGGAGCATGGGGGGAAGTGGAATCAATAGGAGCCTGCGCCGTTTTTTTGGCGTCACAGGCGGCCGATTATATCACCGGAGCGGTGATTCCTGTCGACGGCGGGTTCTTGTGCAACAGCGGAGTATAGCATCATGCCTTGACATTATCTATATCTACA
>DATMXY010000551.1:0-3541 GCA_035561275.1 Anaerovoracaceae bacterium
GTTTGTCTCTACATAAATCAAAAATCAAATCAATTCCTCCTTGCAGCTTTTATTTAAATGCCTTGCCATAAACAATAGGTCAAGCGGACAAAGAATTATTGTACAACTGAATATGCCCGCTTGACCTGATTTTGAATTAAACTACACTAAAACGCATGTACCGATTTGCCATGTACATCATGCACCGCTTCCATCAAAGCTTCCGTAAGCGTAGGATGCGGATGAATTACATTTCCTATCTGCTCAGCTGTCAAGCCAAGCTCAACGGCCAAAGTCAGTTCCGCCAACAACTCGGTAGCGTGAGGCCCCACGATGGAAGCGCCTCTGATTACATCGTTTTCATCAACGATAACTTTTACGATGCCTTTCGTTTTGCCCGTTACCAAAGCTTTTCCAATTCCTGCAAAAGAGAATTTCCCCAGACGATAATTCATCCGGCTTTTAACGGCTTCCTGCTCTGTAATTCCAACACCAGCAATTTCCGGGTCCGTGTATACGCATCTCGGAACGGCATGATATGTCATATTTGATTCTCTGCCCATGGCGTTTTCTGCCGCTATAATTCCTTCCTTTGAAGCTACATGTGCGAGAAACGGCGAATTCACAATATCGCCTATGGCGTAAATACCTTTTATATTTGTTTCCATATGCGCATTGGTGACAATCTTGCCTTCATGGACGCTGATGCCTGTATTTTCGATCCCAGAGCCTTCGATATTCGGCTTTCGGCCTATTGAGAGCAGCATGCACTCAGCTGTAATTTCCCGTCCGTCGCTGAGGGTCACTGTAACACTGTCTACATTCTTTTTGACAAGCTCAACTTTGCAGCCTGTATGGAGGTTTACGCCGTTTCGTTTAAGTTCCTTTGCAAGAATGTCCGCCGTTTCTTTATCTTCCATAGGGAGGATTTGATCTGCCATTTCCACAATCCAAACATCCGCTCCGAGTTTTTTGTAGAATTGTCCGAATTCGCAGCCGATAACGCCGCCTCCCACGATCAGTATTGATTTGGGCAGTTTGGTCAGACGCAGCGCTTCGTCGCTGGTGATAACCAGGTTTCCATCATAGCCGAACATTGGCGGGACAAGGGCTTGCGAGCCTGTGGCAAGAATAACCGCGTCTGCTCCGATCACCTTAACCGAGCTGTCAGGCAATGTTATCTCAACCTCTTTCGCGGACAATAGCTTTCCTGTTCCTTCAATTTTTTTTACGCCCCGCTTTTTAAAAAGAAAGCCTATGCCGCTTACCAATTGATTTGTTATCTCGTCCTTCCTTTGTACAACCGTTCTGAAATCCGCCCTTGACGTTCCATTGACTTCGATACCGAAATTTCCGGCTTCCTTTACTGCTTCAAAGGCCTCCGCACTGTTCAAAAATGATTTTGTCGGTATACAGCCGCGGTTAAGGCAGGTACCTCCAAGCCTTTCTTTTTCAATAACTGTTACTTCAGCACCCATCATGGCCGCCCTGAGAGCCGCGACATAGCCGCCTGGCCCACCGCCGATCACTACTATCTGTCGTATATTTTTCTCCATATCACAGACCGCTGCCATACGCTCCGCCGTCTACTACAATCGCCTGTCCCGTTATATTATCGGATAAATCCGAGCACAGGAACAGCACCGTATTCGCCATGTCTTCCGGCGTCTGGGCACGTTTCAGAGGGATTCCCTTGATTACATTTTCCCAAACGGCTTTTTCTTCCGCTTGCATTTTTACTATATTGTCTGCCCACATCTCCGTATTCACAAAGCCGGGGCAGAGTGCGTTGGCTTTTATGTTGTATTGTCCGCATTCCGTGGCGATTACCCTTGTCATCCCGAGGATGCCATACTTAATGGTGCTGTACAAAGCATGCATGGGAGGCCCCATCAATCCGGCGAGGGAAGAGGTGTTTACAATATGCCCGCCTCCGGCTTTTATCATATGAGGGATAGCCGCTTTGCACCCATAATAGACGCCTTTCAGATTGATAGAATAAAATTTATCAAATTCTTCCGATGTCGTGTCCATGAAGTAATTGATTCCGCCTATCCCCGCGTTATTTACGATAATGTCAAGACGTCCGTACTCTGAAACCGCCTTTTCAACCATACCGTTGATCTCTTGCTCAGAGCTTATGTCAACTTTATACGGTATCGATTTCCAACCGTTGCCGTTGATGAATTCAGACGTAGCTTTGGCGCTCTCTTCATTCAAATCTGCAGCGACGACATCAGCGCCGGCTTCCGCCAGCCTGGATGCGATCCCTCGTCCTATCCCTCGTCCCGCGCCTGTTACTATAGCAGTCTTTCCGCTTAAGTCTATAATTACCATTGTCTACCTCCTTATTTTTATATGAAATAATTGATTCATGAAAATTGATTGCGTTAATCTTGAACCATCTTGCATGGAATGGCTTTTTCCATGATAGCTAAAGTGACAGCCAATACGATCGCCAGGATCCCGCCTACTATCATCGGCGTCCGTCCCGCTCCGACAAAATAATTGAAAATGGCCGGCTCAAAAAATTGACCTGTATTGGTAGCGAAGAAGGGCAATGCGCTTGCTAATGCGATAGACGACGTAGGAGCCAATGTGGTCGTCTTATAGCAGATACCGGCTGTCCCCCAGCCAAGAAAAAAGCCGACAAAGAAAAGGCCTACGGCCATCATAGGGAATGAATTCGCCTGAGAGCAGATCAGTAAGCCGGCTCCTTCCAGAGTGAATCCAAGCGGCAATGGCAGCCAGCTTGCTTTCTTGCTTACCGGACCGAAGATCAGACCGCAGATGAAGCACGCAAGGGTCATCAGGTTAAACGCCATACCGATTTGGAGGGGTACCATGAAGCCCTCGCCTATGGCAACCATTGCGACATTTCCCACGGCGGAGTAAAAGGCCATGCCTCCTAAGAAAAACATAAGTGTATAAAGCCACACCCCTACAGGCATCTTCTCCTTCACCTTCGGGCTCATTGGGGTGTCGAATGTTTTTTCCTGCTTTGGAGGCTCCGGTAAGAACAGAATGGAAAAACCCAGGAGTGCTGCCCCGGCGAGGTAGGCCAGGAACGTGTAGTTCCAGCTTATCCCGCACAGCCAGGCGCCCAGTGTCTGAAACATAATGCCGCTTGCTCCGATGGCGGCTGTAAGGAAGCCCATCATGGTGCGTCTTTCATTGCCTTCAAAGAATGCACAGATACAGTCGACACCCAGAGGGGTAACGATTCCGATGCCTATGCCCAGTAAAGCCCTTAAAACCAAAATCCCTATAAAGCTTTCAGTCAGGAATGCGGGTCCTGCGCCGCCTACTACGAAGAAGAGTGTTCCAAGCCACAGGATCGACCTCTTTCTCAGAAATTTTGCAAGGGGCGTATAGAATAGCACCGGTGTAAATCCAAGGAAAATCGCTGTGACAGAGCCGAGCATCTGAATCATAGTGGCTGAATACTGCGGCCATGCTTCCTGAATCACCCCAAGTGCCGCGCTTGTGACGCCATTTCCACAGTCGGTCAGGGCCATCGTTATAAGAGCTAACTTTATCAATGTCTTATTCGTGTTTTTAT
>DATMXY010000552.1:0-2279 GCA_035561275.1 Anaerovoracaceae bacterium
TGTCGAAATAAACCTGGTTATAGAAAAATTTTGCGCTAGCAGCGTCCAATTCTGCGGAAACGGGTATCCCAGCGCCCAATAGCTGATCCCTTCAAGGCCGTATTCCTTTACGGTGTTAAACTTCGCCTGAGCGCTTCTTGCGTCTTCAAACCATACTTCATGCATACGGCCGCCGCTGTCCACGTACCTGAAAAACGGAGACCGGGCCGCCTCGTCGAACTGGATCACGGAATGATATATCACCGCGCGCTCCAACGCCTCCTGGCAGCTGAAGGTTTCCGCCTCCTGTCCCTCCACATGGGGCAGCAGCCAATCGCGCGCATAGATCTGAAAACCAAAGTAAATCTTTTCACGGGGAATTACCGTAACAGCATAGTCAAGGACCTGTCTGATCTTATCCAGCGGCGATATAGCCTGGGGCGGCCCGAACCGGTATCCCCACTCATAGGTCATAAGGATCACGAAATCCATAAGGGCGCCGTGCACCGCGTAATCGATCCCCTCGTAAAGCGTACCCCTCATTTCCGGTCCGGTCTTCGGAGCGACGGCGGAAGATATGAAATAGCCTGACTCGTGGAGGCGTTCCGCCGCCATGCGCAGAAATTCATTGAACTGCTCCCGGTCCTCCCCCGCTACATACTCAAAATCGATATTCAGACCTCGGTAATCCTTTTGCTGCATGGTGGAGAGGACGTTGGAGATGAGATTTTCCATTGCGGTCCGGCTGTTGAGAATGGCATGTGCCACATCCTGGCCCCGTATCCCATATGAAAAATTGACGATGCACATCATCGGGACCACCTGATTTTCAGCGGCGGCTCTGATCAACGGCTCATCGTCGATGGGCGCAATGTCTCCGTTTGGCCTTACGACATAGGAAAACGGAGTCAGGATGGACAGATACGGCGCCATTTCATAAGTGATCGACGCCATGTCCTCACCCAGGAAATACTGGTAGCCGTTGACTGCGATATCGGTCCTGCGGACGGACGGCCAGTCCGTCGGAATGATCAGAGATTGACCGGTGAGCAGTTGATCCGGATTCGGCAGCCCGTTTGCCTCAATGATGCTTTCCGGGGACACCTGGAATTCTTCGGCAATCTGTAACAGCTGGTCTCCCGATTGTACCGTATATATTAACATAAAAAACACCCTCCCTTTCGCAATAATTTATTCCGATGCAGGGAGGGGTATTACAGTTTTTAACGCCTCGTTCTTATGCCGTTTCAACAAACTGGATCTTTAAGCCGTTGGGATCCAGGATAAAGAAGAATTTCGTATGCGGGTTCGGTGCAAAGGGTCCGCTGTGCAGCTTGACGCCTTTTCCCTCCAGGAAGGCGATCTTCTCGTCAATTGAATTTACTTGAAATCCCAGAGAAATATCCGATCCGATATTGACGTCCTCCACTTTTTCCTCGCAGATCAGTTCAACTTTCGTCTCATCATCCCCCAGAAAGGAGATCTCAACGCCAGGCCCGGCGCCGAATCTTCTGTTCAGCGGCAATCCGACGATCTCCTGATAAAACTGCAGCGATTCTTCCATATTCCTGACCGATATGGTCGTCCATAAAAATGTCATAGCATTTCCCTTTCCTTTCTGTTTATTTCGCATACTATTATCAGCTTTTTGGGGCAGGTTTACAATCTCTTTTTTAAATGGCTTGTCCGGTTTGAATGGGCGTGAACGAAAAAAAGCGGCGCCTCCTAAGATAAATTTTCTTAAGAGGCGCCCTTTTTGCACATACGCTTATTCGATTTCGATTTTTTCCGATTTCACGGTTTTTTCCTGCCTCGGCACGGTGACGCTCAGCACGCCGTTCTCCAGCTTCGCTTTGATCCCGCTTGCGCCGGCCTCCGCAAGATAAACGCTCCGGCTCATGGAAGAAAATCTGCTCTCCCTGTGGATGTAGTTTTTCCTTTCCTCGTTGATTTGCTCTTCTCTTTTCACGGAAATAGTCAGTCTGCCTTCGTTCAGATCCAGGTCGATCTCCTCTTTGTTTACGCCGGGAAGTTCCGCTTCGATGAGATAATCTTTTTCGTTCTGTTGAACATTGATTTTGAAGGTATCCCGATCAAGGCTTCTTCTGGGCAGCCAGTTATCGCTGAAAAAGTCGTCAAGCATGTTATGAAAGTCTTCAAATCCCGAGCTCAGCAATCCGGTATTTCTTCTGTTGAACGGTACTAATCCTGCCATGTTAAACAACCCCTTTCAAATTATTTGATTGAATGTAATTTGTATTATTAGCACTCTGTATCTGTGAGTGCTAATTCTTATATAT
>DATMXY010000553.1:0-7880 GCA_035561275.1 Anaerovoracaceae bacterium
AGGTTAAGTCAGTCGGATCACGCCGGCTGCGGTCCTGCCCTTCAAAAAATAACACATCCAAAATATGGCGTGACGGTTTGTTTTGAATTGCAAAGCTGTCCCGGCAGTTGGTGCAATATGTGACAAATTCCAATTCTCCCAGGGCCGCGTTGCGCGCTCCTATCCGAGAGACCAGTTCCGGATTGGAAGAGTAAACCAAGCCTCCAAATCCGCAGCACCGCGCCTTTTCACCTGCCGACGGCAGTTCTGCCGTTTCATATCCCGCTTTTTTCAAAAGCGTGCGTATACTTTGCTGGACTTTTCTGTCATATTTGCTTGTACAGGGGTCAAATACGGACACTGTCGTACCTTTTGCCGTATCGGCCGCGGGATATTTGTCGGCCAGGAGCTGCCACAGAGAAACAATTTCTATCTCGGGAAGATGAGACCGGAACATCTCATGGCACGTAGGGCAGGCGACGATAAAGGCCGGTTTTCCGCATTCCAGCCATTTGGCCCTGATCCCGTCAAGCACTTTCCCGTGCGCTTCTTCATTCCCTGCCCAATAGGCCGGCGCGCCGCAACAATAAAGCAACAGCCCCATTTGCTGCGGAAACGCTTTGACAAGCCATTTATAAGATTCCGTAACATAGGCCGGATCGGATGCGCTTATCTGGCAGCCGGGGAAAAAGAGATACGCGGAGAGATCTTTCCTGACTGGCGGAGGGACAAAAAGCGCCGCGTCATGATTGCTGTGCGCCATATCGTCAAGCCAGTAATCATAAAGCGCGTCAGGCAGCTGCCCCCTTTTATGCAATATTCTCCTGCTTTCAAGACAAATTTTCTTAAGGTCGATCTCTACAGGACATGACGATACGCATAGCCCGCATTGGGTACAGGACGTAATTTTTCTCAGCGCCGTTTTTTTATTGATTTTGGTTTTATTGACCGTATCTCTGGCTTCCTTTAGAAATTTTTTGACGTTTTCCCGGTAATACGCAAGCATTTCACAGACTTCCATGCAATTGCCGCATGAGCAGAGCAGGCAGCGCGACGCTTCCGAATGAGCCTCCTCCTTCGTCCATGCGTCAGGATTCTGCGGGGTCGCTTTTTCCAACGGCTCAATATTCCGTATGTTCGGTTTGAACAGACATGGAGTTTCATTGCTGTCCCTGACAATATCCATTCTGCCTACCTTGAGATAATTCTCAATTACATACGATAACTCAATACCCTGTTTGCAGGACAGCAAAGGACTCTGTCCCGGATTCAGCAGCGCCCCCCCAAAGAATACTCCGTCACGAAGATAGAGTTCTCCCATATGGGAAGCTGCGCCAAAGTTATCACCCGAGGCGCCAGTCGCCACCAGAGCCGCGTCAAAGCTTTGGTCATCCAGTGCTTCAACCTTTGTATTCAGTGAGATACTCAGGTATTTGAGCCGCATAATTCTGATGATTTCTTCACGAAGAGCCTCTTTCGGCAGGATGTCTTCGCCGATATCCCACAGCCTTCCTCCCAGCTGATTCCCTCTCTCGCGCAGCTCTACGTGATACCCGCGCTGTGCGAGCTTCACCCCGCAGCTAAGACCTGTTACTCCGCCTCCGACGATCAGGACGCGTTTATTTTTAGCCGGTATATAAAAATTTTCCGCAGGTTTGTTTCCGCTTTCCTGCCAGCAGTATTTCTCCAACTCGCGCAACGATATTGATTCATCAACCTCGTTGCGTACACACATGTTTTTGCACGGCTCATCACAAATATGACAGATGATGCCGGGAAGCGCCACATCCCGCATATAAAGCTTATATGCGGCCGCAATGAATCCGGAACGCAATTTCTCAATAAAACCGAGAACGTCAACCCCGAAAGGACAGGCACAGGAGCAGGGAGGCCGATCACCGGAGATACAATCATTTGACAAATCCAAAAGATCGTTGATATCCATTCCTTACCTCCTTGTTGCTTGAAGCACCGCCCCTGCCTCGTACAGGGCGGTGCTTCATCTGATGGACTTTTATGATCACCTCTACAACAACATGCGTTTATCTTCATCAAACCGGATTTGCTTTTATGTAATCCATTTTTTCATAAAAATCGCCGCCGAGATAATACTTCTCTGTTTGAGAAGTCAGGCTCTTTTTCCTTGCCTCAAGCGCGGCTTTTACTTTTTCAGGCGTAGCCGGCAAAGTGTTGATGCGAACGCCGACAGCGTTATATATCGCGCTGATTACCGATACGTGCCCGCCTGTCTGAAACGCCTCCGAAGCTCCGCAGGAACCATGGGGCCCGTCCGGCCTCTTTGTCTCGATATATTCTACCGTATAGTTATCACCATCCGGTATCATATCAATATACGGGAAACCGGCGCCGATCAGCGTCTTATGCTTTTTGGGATCGGAATAGTCTTCACTGAGGGCAAAGCCGATCATGTGCTCCATTCCGCCGTATACTTGACCGTCAAGAGCAAGATAATTGCCTACAGGGCCGACATCGGCCACACAGTGCATGGCCAGTACCGTTACCTTGCCGGTGGCAACGTCAACCTCCACCTCCGTGGCGTACGCAGAGTAAGAATACTCAATGCAAGGGTTACCTTGTCCGGCGTTGGGATCCACGCCATAAGTTTCACTTCCCTGATCGTACACTCCGGTATACTTTGTAGGAATCCCTTCAGCCTTCATCTCGTCATAGGTGCGGTATGTGCCGTCAGGCTTCCGCATGGCATCAAGCAGCTTCTCGGCGCCGTCCAATGTGGCTCTTCCGCACATAAAATGCGAACGGCTTCCCGCGGCAAGACCTGTATTAGGACACAGCGCCGTGTCGTTCATCACCAGCTTGATCTGATCCGGCCGAAGCCCCAATGGCCTGAGCGCTTCGTGGGTGTGAACAAGCGTGCCCACATCTCCGCCCTGTCCGATGTCTTCCCAGGTGTTGAAGTTTGTTACAGTGCCGTCAGGATTTAATTCCAGGTATATTTCCGCATGGTCTCCGGGTGTGCCTATAAGATACGATCCGACGGCGACGCCGACGCCGCGCTTCTTCAGCGGCGTCGATTCCTTCCTGGCGCGCTCAATCAAAGACTGATACCTCGGCCGCAGCCTTTCAAGGATTCCGGCCATTGGAAATACTTTGGGCGAGACGCCGCAGTTGGATATGTCCCCTTGCCTGAATACATTGATATAACGGAACTCCAGTGGATCCATTCCAACCTTTTCGGCCAGCATATCCATAAGATTTTCCGAGGAATTCATGGCCTGGGGCGCTCCGAATCCGCGATACGCCGTTGAATAGCTTTGGTTTGAGAATACCGCTTTGCCCAGCCCCATGACGTTTGGGATAGTATATGGCCAGCCATAGAAGTGGATCCCGGCTTCTATAAGGGGGGTGGCAAGCTCCGAATAAGAGCCCTTGTCATACGCGAGCTCAAATTCAATTGCTTTCAATTTACCGTTTTTGTCACAGGCAAGGCGTCCGTTGGAATACGATGCGGCGCGCTTGCCGGTAATGTGCATGTGCTCCTCGTAGCTGAGCGTAAGGGATACGGCTCTGCCCGTCGCCAGCGCAGCGGAACCGACCACACCGGCCATAAAGGGCGATATCGCATAGCCGAAAGAACCCCCCGATGGGTTTTGAATAATGCGGATCTTTTCAGGCGGCAGACCTAAACCGGCGGCAATGAGAGCCTGAGTCAGGTATATGCCATGGCTCTTGATATGAATCGTCAATATGCCGTCCGGATCAAGGTAAGCCTGCGCGACATCCGGTTCTATCGTCAGATGCGGCTGGCGTGTTGTACTGAAACTGCCTTCGACAACATACTCCGATTCTTCGATTGCTTTTCTGGTGTCCTCACCCTTAAAAACCGGTACTTCCAGAAAAATGTTCGGAGCGCCGGGATGCACCTGAATGGCGTCGTCGGCCATGGAGTCCAGCGAATCCATATACTCGGGCAGCGGCTCAAGCTCAAGCTTGACGAGTTTTGCGGCCTCCCTGGCGTGCCGCGGCGTGTCTGCCGCAACCAGGGCGACAACATCCCCGAGACGGAATACCTTTGTATCCAATAACAAGGGGTGTTCGAAACCGTCAGCCAAAGCCCGGGGATGGCCCAACGGGAAGGTAATGCGGTTCAAGCCTTTTACATCCTTGCTCGTGACGATCTTAAACACACCCGGCGCCTTTTCTGCTTCGCTGTAGTCGATCCCTTTGATATTCGCATGGGAAACTCCCGGCATAACAACCGCGAGATGGAGCAGATCCGGCGTCTTGATCGCAAGATCATCGCCATAATCACAGGTGCCCAGTACCTTGCTCAGCGCAAATGGCCTGGGTATTTTTGTGCCGTAAATCTTTTCGTCCTCTGGAAGCTTCCACGCCAGGTCTTCCATGGTTTTCTCGCCGCGCAGGACCTTAGCCGCATCCATGACGGCGTCTACCAGTTGTTTGTAACCGGTGCAGCGGCAGGCATTGCGGTGCGTTTTAAACCATTCCCGCACCTCTTCACGCGCAGGGTTTGGGTTCTCATCCAGCAGCGCTTTCGCCGAGACAATAAACCCGGGTGTACAGAACCCGCATTGCACGCCTCCATGCACCATCCAGGCTAACTGAAGCGGATGCAAGTTGTCGGCGGTTCCCATTCCTTCGATTGTAAACACACTGCTGTAATCGTTGACATTTTTGATCTTTTTTGTGCAGGAACGCACAAGCTTTCCGTCGAGGATGACAGAACAGGCTCCGCATTGCCCTGTATTGCATCCAATCTTTGTTCCGGTAAGACCAAGTCTCCGAATGACGTCTGCCAGAGAATCCGCGTCGGGATCACAGAGGAACATTCTCTCAACCCCATTGAGTATAAGTACCTTTTTTTGAGTTGCCATTTTTGCCTCCTTATTATTCACATATTTGAACGATCATGGTCGTTATTTAGATATCTGAACGACCATGATCGTCATCATGAACTTATTTCAGGATTCCTTTCAGCACATAAGTTTTGATTTGTGACATTTCCTCTAAGGTGCAGGAAATTCCTTCTCTTCCCAATCCGCTCATCTTATACCCGCCAAAAGCCATGTCCGCAGTTCTGTAGAAACCCGATCCGTTTATCACCACAGTACCGGCTTCCAGCTGCGATGCCGTTTTCACAGCTTTATTGACGTCGGAGCTTATGACCCCTCCGCAAAGGCCATATTGCGAAGCATTGGCAATCCTCAGCGCTTCTTCTGTCGTATCAAATCCGATGATCGGAAATACCGCTCCAAAGACTTCCATATCCACAGCGATATCCATATCGCCGGTCACATCAGTCAGGACTGCCGGCTGGAAGAAGGCTCTGTCCCGTTTTCCTCCATAGATAAGCTTCGCCCCCTGCTCAACCGTAAGTTTTATTTGTTTTTCCACTGCGATTGCAGCCTTCTCGCTGACGAGACACCCGAACACCGTGTCCCTGTCCAGTGGATTCCCTGCTACAACCTTTGTCAATTTTTCGATAAGCCGCTTCGTAAACTCCTCTTTGATGGGATTTTGAACCAGAAACCTTTTGGGAGCGCAGCAGGTTTGTCCGGCGTTAAAAGTCCTCATTGCATATACTTCGTTTACGGCTAAGCCCATATCCGCGTCCTCGTATACGATCATTGCGTCGTTCCCCCCCAGTTCAAGGAAAACTCTGTGCATGGGAAGTGCGGATGCTTTTAAGATATCAATTCCCACCTCTGTACTGCCCGTCATGGCCACGGCATCTATTTTGGAGCTTGAAGTGATCAATTTTCCAAGGGTCGAGCCCCGGCCGGTAACGACCTGCACCGCAGCTTCCGGAACACCGCATTCAAGGAGCAGCTCCACCAAGCGGATCACCGCAAGGGGATTATCCGTCGCGGGCTTAACCACAGCAGCATTTCCCATGATTAGGGCCGGCGCGATTTTAAAGGCGTAAAGCATGATCGGATAATTAAATGGAACGATGCAGGCGATAACGCCGAGTGGTTCATGTCTGGTAAAAATAATATCCTGATCCGATCCGCCCATGTCCAGGGGAATTACCTCGCCATACAGATGATTTGCTCTTTCCACAAAGCCTCTGATAATTTTAACTGCCTCACCTATCTCGCCTTCGAATTCCGAGATCGGCTTTCCAAGCTCTCTGCATGCAAGCTCGGCCAGTTCCGCCTTATGCGCCTCAATCACATCGGCATACTTAAGAAGGATCCTGGCACGTTCCGGCAGCGGCGTTCCGGCCCACACTTTCTTTCCTTGCTGCGCGATTTCCAGGCATTTCTCAATATCCTCCTCTGCCGCGCTTGGAACAGTGTCTATCAGTTCCTGTGTGGCCGGATTGATTACCTGTATCACAGCTCCATCCTTTGAATCGACTTTTTTCCCTCCAATAATCATTTTCATTTCAATGTCCTCCTTCGAATGCCTCTATTGATATAACGTATTAACCGCACTCAACATTACTTAATTCCATCCCATTCAGCAACAGTTTCAGATTCGGAAGTCTTTTCCGATATAAATCGTATTTCTTCTCTGCAAATTTTCTGTAACCGAATCTGTCCGCCGCTTCACTCGCCAAGTGGTATACATAGATATTGGCAATCCTTTTGTCAAACAAAGGTTTAATCCATTCCTCTTTTCCCAGTACAGCAGGATTAATAAATAATCCGTCGATTCGAAATGGACATTGACTCAGCAGCCATTCCACCTGCTCAGCATCGGTATCACCGATCATGATATAATTCTTATCTTCAATACCGATATGCACACTATAGTGAGGAGCGCCATCATACCACTCATACGGCAAATGCCTGGTCCTATAGAAATGTACCGTCATTCCTTCTTCCATTTCAATCATCCCTGACTCCTTCTCATTGCAATTCATAGTGAATATATTTCGGTTCGTAATTGCAGCGGAAGTGCAGTTCGGCGTAAGCTTTTCATCTAACGAGATTACCAGATGATCGATTAAGTTTTTCTTAATATAATCCAAAACCCTTAAATCATCATAATGATCCTTGTGTCCATGTGTAAACAGCATTACCTTTCTGCCATTAAAATTTCTGAGCTTCTTGTCTATAAAAGCTTTCAACGTATCTGACTGTACGTCGAACATATTGTCATCTGCTGTGATCCCGTCAATCATTGCTAAAATTTTGCCGGATTCAAGCATGATTCCGCAATTGTTTAAATATGTTACAGATACCTTTCCCATGGCTTCTACCTGTTTTTAAATTCCGGCTTCCTCTTTTCCATAAAAGCTCTCATTCCTTCTTTTTGATCTTCCGTATTAAACAGCTTTACCCAATTGTCCAATTCAAGGCGGAGCCCCTTTTCATAATCAGGCTCTTCTGCTCCCGCCCTGATGGTTTTCTTTGCTACGGTCATTGCATAAGGCGCAGATCTTGCAATTTTTTCCGCTATTTTTAAAGCCTCCGACAGAGTCTCCTCCTCAGGCGCAACCCTGTTGACGAGTCCCATTGCAGCAGCTCTTTCAGCAGATATTATTTTTCCCGTGAATATAAGCTCCTTGGCAAAAGCTTCTCCTATGATCCTTGGAGCTCTGATCGTGCCGCCGGCACCGGGCATAATTCCAAGTGTGATTTCAGGGAATCCCATTTTGGCGCTGTCCGCCGCGATTCTCAGATCACAGGCGAGGGCCAGCTCCAGTCCTCCCCCCAGAGCATATCCTTCTATCGCCGCAATTGTGGGAATGGAAAGCTGTTCAATTTTGCTGAAGGTTGGCGAGGCTGAAAAGGCTCTGGCTTCCTCTTCATTGCAGTCAACCATACTAATAATGTCGGCGCCGGCGGCGAAATTTTTTTTGCTGTGGAAGATCAGGCATCTGATATTGCCGTTACCTGTAATTTCTTCTATATAAGCATCGATGCGGCGAATGACTTCATCGTTCAAGG
>DATMXY010000554.1:0-10551 GCA_035561275.1 Anaerovoracaceae bacterium
CCCTATTCTCCCTGCTGCCGGTCAGGAACGGCCAAATAATCCGCTGGGCTTAAAGGTCAGAACCAGAATAAATAAAAGGAAATATGCGGCCTGCTGATATGCCGGTCCGGCAAAATATCCCGCGAAGCTCTCGATGACGCCGATAAAAAGCCCTCCGTAAATGGCGCCCGGTACGCTGGAAAGCCCTCCCAGCACGACGACAATAAAAGCCAGGGTGCTGAAGCTTGCCCCGACGGTAGGATAGGCAGGATAGATCGGCGAGATCAGCAGTCCTGCAAGCCCGACCAGCGTCGTGCCGATCACAAAAGCAAGGCAGTATGTTCTTTTTATGTTAATGCCCATCAACTGGGCGGCTTTTCCGTTTTGAGAGATTGCGCGCATAGCGGCTCCCGTAAAGGTTTTCTGTAAGTAAAGATAAAGTAGGACAGAGGCACCGATGGCAATGAAAAACGCCAGGACCCTCGGCGTATTGAACGTGATGAATCCAATGTTGAAGGTGTCGTTGGTCATGTCGATGCGGATGCTCCGGAAATCGGCTTTGAAGAGCATCAGGGCCAGATTCTGCAGTACCATGGACAAAGCCAGCGTAAGCAGCATCTGGATCGAATGGTCGGAATCAAGGACCCGCTCCATGATCACTTTGAACGTGATATACCCTATGATTGCCATCAGGACAAGATTGATGACGAGGGACTGATAGGGGTCCAGTCCGGCAAGGCTGAAGAACCAGTATGAAATATACATCGCCAGCATCAGATATTCGCCGTGGGCAAAATTTACAAGCCCAACCACTCCGAAAATAAGAGCAAGCCCGACACTGGCCAGTGCGTAGATTCCGCCGGATAAAATACCTGAAATGAGAACCTGTAAAATTTGTTCCATTGTAAACTCCTTAGAGATTTCTGTAATCCCGCAGTCACCTTTCAAAAAAGGTGACTGCGGTAAAGTCAGTTCAAAGATTCAGTTCTAATATTTGGAAGCGATGGGCAGCGGCACATTGATGGCTTCGCCGTTCTTCAGTTTTTCCGGAGATACGGTCACGACGGATCCGCCCTGCCATTGATTGATATTGGCGGAAGCGGCATAGTTCTGACCGTCATCACCAAGATCCCAGCCAAAGCCAAGGGTCGTCATGTCAAGCTTGGTTGTCAGAGCGGCTTCGCGGATTCCTGCCGGATCAAGGGTTTTCGCGTTCGGAAGAATTTCGTGCAGGAAGGTGTAGGATCCTGCGAAAGCGGCTTCAGCCGCAACGGATACGTTCTTCATGTCGGGGAATTCCTTCTTGAAAGCTTCTCTGAAAGCGCTGACGGTATTTTTCATAGCTTCATCTTCAAACACATCCAGAGGCAGGTTGGTCGGCATGTCGGTGCAGAAGAATCCGTCTGAGTCGGCTCCGATGGTCGCCGCAAAGTTCGGGTCGGTTGTGCCGGCTCCGCAGCCCATGAACACCTTCGGGATCGCGTCATACTGCTTCAGTGTGTCCACCAGCAGGATCGCGTCGTTGATGTAGTTGACGGAAAGCAGCACATCCGGTTTTGCGTCCTTCAGCTTCAATACCAGCGGAGACATATCGGTGATGGAAGTATTGTAACTTTCCCTGGCAACAAGCTGCATTCCCAGTTCCTTGATCTTCGCTTCCGCGCCGTCGGCAACGGAAGTACCGTATGAGGATTCCTCGTGGATAATGGCGACCTTCAGATCAGCCGGCGCAATGCCGAGGACCGGCGCAATCTTTTCACCAACATATGCAGCGCCTGCAGCGCCTCTCAGTCCGCCTTTGTCAAGGATTCTGAATACATTTTTAAAACCGGAATCCGTCAGAGCGTCGGCAATTCCGCCGGACTCAACGAGGGAAACTCCGGTCTTCTCTGTTACTCCCGCGATCGCCAGGGCATTTCCGCTGGCCAGCGATCCGAAAATAACCTGGACTCCCTGCTGGTCAACAAGCCTGCTGGCTTCTGTGGTCGCCGCCGTCGGATCCGGTGCGTCTGCTTCCGACAGTTCAACAGGTCTTCCCTGTACCCCGCCTTCTGCATTCACAAAGTCAATGGCGATTTTAACTGCGGCCAGACACTGTGTTCCGAGTAAAGCGTTCGCTCCGCTCAGCGGATAGATTGCACCGACTTTAAACGGTTCTGCAGCAGGAGTTTCTTCTTCTGTCCCGCCGCCTCCGCCGCCGCATCCTGCAAAGGACGTCAAGATCAGCGCCAGGATCATAAGGATAGCTAATTTCTTTTTCATCTTTCTCCCCGTATGATGTACCATCATACTTTTTTCCTTTCTTCTATTTTGGTTTCAATCTATCTTATTTAAAGGTAACAGCAAAATCCCCATTGATCCCCATTACCTATAAATAACGAATCTATTACCCCGCAAATAGTTTATCCATTTACCGGTAAATAACCTGATTCATCTACCTGCAAAAACTGATCAGCCGGTTCTCCGCAGCCGAAAAGATTGTGGACTGTCCTTCCTGGCAGGTACTCAGTACTCGCCGTTCAGGAAATACATGGAGGTAAGCGCGTAGATTTTTGCAGTTTCAATAAGTTCGGGGATATCGACATACTCGTCGGCATGATGGGGAATATAGGTATTCCCTGCACCGATAACGATAACAGGGATCTTCTTCAGGGCATGAAGAAAGGTCCCGTCTGTCGCTCCGGGCACACCCTGCCACACCGGTTCCTTGCCTGTGACTTCTTCCACCGCCTTGTAAACAGCCTTGGTGACGGCTGCGTCCTTCGGCGTCGAAGTCCAGGGTCTTTCCTCGATGATCTTCAGGGTCGCCTTGAATTCGGGATCCTCTTTGCCCAGCTTATTATAGATATCTAAAATTTTATCTCTCAGTTCATTATGGTTCTGGCCCGGAACGGTGCGGATGTCCAGGGTCATAAAGGCCTCGCCCGGCACGACGTTGATCTGCGCCTCCCCTTTTGCGGGAGACATAATGATGGTCGGCGTGATGCTTGGCCATTTCAGGTATTCATGGCAGCCCAGGCGGTCCTTTTCCGCCTGTTCCAGCTTTTCCAGCTCGCAGATGATCCTGGCCAGCCGCCAGTTGGGATTGACGCCGGTCAGCGGCATAGCGCCGTGGCTCTGTTTGCCGTAAACCCGCACTTCGGCCCTCATGGCGCCTTTCTGATAGATGCAGATATGATTTTCTTCCGGTTCGCAGATCACTGCGGCGTCCACATGATCGGCCCATCCCCGCTGAATGAAGTTTTTGATGCCGAGCATCATGCCTTCTTCATCACAGGGGATGCACAAAAGGATATTCCCCTTGAATTCCTGGCCGGAATCCTTTACCGCCTTGGCGGCAAAGATGGCGGCGGCGACATTTCCCTTGGTATCGCAGGCGCCTCTTCCATATAGCCTGTCTCCGACGATCTCGGCCCCAAAGGGATCGTAATTCCACTGTTCCGGATCCCCTGCGGTGACCACATCCGTGTGGCCTTCGAACAGCAGGGTCTTCCCCGGTTCCTTTCCTCTTAAAAATGCGACGACATTGGGTCTTCCAGGTACCACGTTTTCGATATGTACCTCAAAGCCTTCCTTCTTCAAAAATTCCGCGATATAGTTTGCGACGGCTTCTTCGTTGAATCCTGCCTTTTCCGGATCAAAAACGCTGTTGATCCTGATGATTTCCCGGGTAAAATTAATTAATTCGTCTGATTGAATGCAGTCCGCTACGTGCTGATAACTTTTCACTGTACGGCTCCTTTCTTCCCCTCGGCCAATATTCAGTTATAATGTATGTATTTCTCCTGGGCTTCCGTCATTCAGTAAACCCGACAGAAAATATGAGATTAAATTTCCTTATGGTGACTTTATGTTCAGGTTGATCGCTGCAAAAACTTGATCAGGTTTGTCAGCGCCAGATTGACAGGCGCGGCAATCCCGGCGGCGGCGCCTTCCCGCACGATGGCTCCGTTGATCATATCGATCTCCGTCTGCTTGCCGTTAAGGATATCCTGTAACATGGAGGACTTGTTGGCTGCCGTCGCCCTGCATACGTCTTTGGTGTGGCTCACGGGATCGTCGTAGCTCAATTTGATCCCTTTCGCCTTTGCGACTGAGTATGCTTCCGCAACCGCGGCTTCCAGCAGTTCTTCAATTTCAGGATAATTCAACAGCTCTCCGTTATGGAGCCTTGTGATCCCTGTCAGGGCGTTGATCCCCACGTTGACCATCAGCTTGTCCCAGACCAGTCCCAGAACGTTGTCGGAAAGCTCCGTTTCCAGACCCGCTTCCCGGAAGGCCTGCGCGATGGTTTCCAGGCGGTCGGACCGCCTTCCGTCAAGCTCTCCGATGATGGTCTTCCCGCTGCCCGCATGCCTCATCCTTCCGGGTCCCAGCATGGTCGCCCCATGGGCTGTAGTGCCCGCGATCACATTGCCCTCCCCGATTACCTCCCGGATCAGATCGATGTTGCCCAGGCCGTTCTGCAGCGTAAGGGCGAGGGTATCAGGCCCGAAAACCGCTTTGTTTGACCTTACGGCCATGCCTGTCAGCGTCGATTTGACAAAGATGACGGCAAGATCGCAGGGACCGGCCTGTCCGGCGTCCGACGCCGCTTTTAAATTTTTATATGCATGGATTTCCCCGTTTTCCTCCATCTCAAGACCATTCTCATTGACGGCGTCGATGTGGTCCTTCCAGACGTCGATGAGCCAGACCTCGTTGGACGGTACCGCGGAAAGCTTTGCTCCATACAGGCTGCCCATGGCGCCTGCTCCGATGATTGCGATTTTCATTTTAATAAAGCCTTTTCAGTTCTTCCGCCGATACGCCGCCGAAGGTATGCTGTTCCTCCGGGAATTCCCCGCATTTTACTTCCTGCTTGAATTTTTCCAGCGCTTTTACGATTTCCGGGCTGAGGTTCAGATACTGCTTCACGAACTTCGGCACAAATTTTTCGAAGAGGCCGACCATATCGTGAAATACCAGCACCTGGCCGTCGGTATACCTTCCTCCGCCGATGCCGATGGTTGGAATACTGAGTTTTTCCGTGATCAATTTCCCCAATTCATCCGGGATGCATTCAAGTACGATGGCAAAGGCTCCCGCCGCCTGCAGCGCAAGGGCGTCGTCAACCACTTTCTTTGCGGCGTCGCCTTTTCCCTGGATCTTGAAACCGCCGAGCTTCGACACCGTCTGCGGAGTCAGTCCGATGTGGCCCATAACCGGGATACCCGCGTCTACGATGGCTTTCACCGTGTCCGCCACTTCCAGGCCGCCTTCCAGCTTGATGGAATCGCATCTTCCTTCTTTCATAAGCCTTGTGGCATTGATGATGGCCTGCTCTTTTGACACGTTATAGGAACCAAAGGGCATATCGCCTACGATATGCGCGGATGGGGCGCCTTTCACCACAGGCTTGATGTGATGGACCATCTGATCCATGGTGCACGCTACCGTGGAGTCGTCTCCCAGGACGGTCATCATGAGGGAGTCGCCTACAAGGATGATCTCGATCCCGGCCTTTTCCACCAGGACCGCGGTCGGATAATCATAGGCCGTCGTCATGCTGATTTTCTCGCCTTTTTCTTTCATTTCCTGTAATTTTAACGTTGTAACCTTAGCCATTTTGTTTTCCTCCATTTGTTTATTTTTTCGTATATCCCATCATTTTGGATATGTCCCGCCCTGCCTGCGCCACCATTCCTGTATAAAGCATCAGATGCCTCCCGGGATCATAACGGTATTTGGGGCAGCTTATGCTGATGGCAGCAACCGGGATCCCGTCAAAATCGAAGATCGGTGCGCCGAAGCATACAAGGCCTTCAATATATTCCTCATCGTCCACCGCAAACCCGTCCCGCCTGATCTTCGCAAACTCTTCCATAAGCCTGGCCCTGTTTGTAATGGTGCTGGCTGTAAACCGTTCAAAGCTGATGCTTTTCAGGATCCCTTCAAGTTCCGAATCCGGCGTATACGCCAGGATGGCTTTTCCCATGCCCGAACAATAGATCGGGACCGTGACGCCGACGCCCAGGTCGACTTTTATGGTGGAACTGCTTACCAGTTTGTCGATATAGATGATCCGGTTGTCCACGATGCTTCCCAGATTGACGGTCTCTCCGGTTTTTTCCGAAAGTTCCTCCATATAAGTCCTTGCAAGCCGCTTTACGCCAAGCTTGCCCATTACCCGGTTTCCCATGGCCAGAAGCTTCAGACTGTTAGCGTACTTTTTATTGTCGGGATTCTGGATCACAAAGCCTGAGGTCTTGACGGTATTGACCAGCCGGTGCACCGTCGCTTTATCCATACGGAGCCTTTCACTCAGGTCTCCGATGCTCAGCTCTCCCGATTTATCCAGTTCTTCCATGATCAGAAAAGCCTTGGTAACAGACTTTACCTGGTTTGAGTTGTCATCTGTATTATGTTCAGTCACGGTAAAAACCTCCATGATAGCCTAAGCTTTTTTGTACACATACCAATAGGCCATGCCGACAAAAATCCCGCCGCCCACAATATTACCAAGGGTGACCGGTATCAGGTTATGTACAGCAAAGCTGCCCCAAGTCAGCGAATCCAATGCTTCCGGGGTCAAACCCGAAAGTTCTGCGAAAGCTGTGTTGGCTTTCACAAGGATTCCCGCCGGTATATAATACATATTTGCCACGCTGTGTTCAAATCCCGACGTGATGAACAGCCAAATGGGGAAAAAGATTGAAAAAATCTTCCCTGCCATGGTATCCGCTCCCGAGGCGATCCATACGGCCAGACATACCAGCCAGTTGCACATGATACCCAGAAGGAACGCCTGCGTAAAGCTTAGATTCACTTTATATACGGCAATTTTCAGCGTCACCGCCCCAAGCATGCTCCCGCCGCTCGTCAGCAGGCCTGAATTTGCCATCATATAAGCGATCAGGATTGAACCGATAAAATTACCGGCATAAACGATGACCCAGTTTCTGAGCATGGTGCTCATGCCAACCTTTTTCTCCAGGACCGCGGCCAGGATCAGGGTGTTTCCGGTAAAAAGCTCTCCGCCGGCGAGCACCACCAGCATCAAGCCGGTTCCGAACACCACTCCGGCCAGGGCTTTCCCAAGTCCGTAGGTCGTCGGCGCTGCAAAGAGATTGAAGGCCGCCATATTGGACCCCTCCGCCGCAAAGGCGATAAAAGCCCCCGCCATGATTCCCAGTATCAGCAGCTTTTTAAAGCTGCCCGCGGCTTTATCCTGAGCGGTCGCAATGGTAAGGTCAAGGATTTCCGCGGGTTTTAGGGGTTTCTTCTCCATTTATGTATCCTCACAGTTTCATGATACCTATTGTTTTACTTGTAATTTCATTGCCCTGATGACATGGCGCAGCAAAATCATTGAGGTAACCGTACCCACGCCGCCCGGAACCGGGGTGATGGCGGCCACGGATTCCGATACTGTTTCAAAATCCACATCGCCGCATAGATTGCCGTTATTCATATTGATCCCGACGTCTATGACAACGGAATCCTTGTTAAAATACTCTTTCCCGAAAAATTTGCCCTTACCCGCTCCGGTCACGACGATATCCGCTCCCGAAGTGACCTTCGCCAAATCCCTTGTCTTTGAATGGCAGATGGTAACGGTAGAATTCTCTGCAAGAAACAGCATAGAAAGCGGTTTTCCCAATACCATGCTCCGGTTGACAATGGCCACATTTTTGCCGGCAAGGTCATATTGATAATATTTCAGGATTTCAATCACGGCTTCCGGTGTGCACGGCGGGATGCCATCCGGATCTCCGGTAAATATTTTTTCCGCATTGACGGGACTCATGCAGTCGATATCCTTGTCAGGCCTGATTGCCCGGCAGACCGCCTCCTGGTCGAGCTGCCCCGGCAGCGGCCTGAATATCAGGATCCCATGGATTTTCGGGTCTTCGTTGAGACGGTCCAGTACCTTTTCGAAGTCGACCATATTTATATTATTGTCAACTGTGATAACTTCTGCTTCGATTCCCAGCTCTGTGCAGTTTTTCAATACTCTTGACTCGTAAGCTACATCGTCTGCCCGTTCTCCGACGCGCAGAATTGCCAGTTTTGGACCGGGGCCGCCGGAATTCCTGCTTTCCGCCGCTTCTTTCATGATCTCTTCTTTTATCCTGTCAGCAACTGGTTTTCCTTTCAGCAGCATAGCTGTTCCTCCACGTATCGGTAAACCTGGTCCGCCAGCTTCAGCCCTTCGGCTTCAATGGCATCCATTTTATTTTTCAATTCTGTTTTCAGAGTTTCGTTTTTCATGAGCTTCAGGTTGATCAAGACATTCAGCTTCGAGCCCTGTATTGCCGATTTGCACAGGACCGCGCCCACTCCGGCGTCGCTGACCGCAAGCCTGCTCCCCTTTCTCGCAAACTGATCCAGAAGACGGATCCCCTCCAGACTGCATTCCGCGATGGCCAGGGGTACCTTTGTGGCGTTTACCAGCGCTTCCTGAAGCACGCGGTCTTTTTCCTCCCTTTCTTCCGAAGTATTGACCGGCATGCCGTACGCTTTCGCCAATGGACCGAATACGGCCGCGTCTTTTTCAACCAGCTGATTCAGCCGCATGATCAGAGCTTCCGATTTATTCAGCAGGATCCTGATGTCCTCTTCCACGTCTTTGTATTTTTCTTTCCCGGCGGTGAGATTTCCCACCATACTTCCCAGAGCCACGCCGACGGAGCCGACAAGGGCGGAAGCGCCTCCTCCCCCGGGAACGGGAGATTTAGACGACAATTCGGCGATAAATTTCAAACAACTCGATTCCAGCATTTTCGGTATGGCAACCTCCTAAAACAAACCTGAAATTTTTCCTGTTTTGTCTACGTCGATCAATTCCGCCGCAGGCGTCTTGGGCAGACCCGGCATCGTCATGATATCGCCGGTGATGGCTACGATAAAGCCTGCGCCGATGGAAGGCTTGATGTTCCTGACCGTGATCCGGAAGCCCTTTGGCCTTCCGAGTTTTTTCATGTCGTCAGAGAGGGAGTATTGCGTTTTCGCGATACAGATGGGCAGATTGCCGTATCCCAGCGCTTCGATCTCCTCGATCTGTTTCAGGGAATTTCCGATATAATCCACGCCGTCGGCGCCGTAGATCCTGGTGGCGATCGCTTCGATCTTGTCTTTGATGGGGAGATTGACGTCATAGCAGAATTTGAAATCGCCCTCATTTTTTTCGACGACCTTGACCACTTCTTCCGCCAGGGCGATACCTCCCTCGCCGCCCTTTGCCCATACTTCGGAAAGGACAGCGTGAACGCCCAACTCCCTGCAGCGGTCTTCGATGTATTTCAGTTCCGCTTCCGTATCGGTGGGGAACCGGTTGATGGCGACGACGGCCGGAAGGCCGTATACGCCGGTGATATTTTCAACATGCTTCAACAGATTTTCAATTCCTTTTTCCAGGGCCGGTACGTTTTCCCGGACGGTTTCCGTCTTCGGTACCCCGCCATGGAGCTTCAGGGCTCTTGCCGTGGCGACGATGACCACCGCGGCCGGTCTGAAGCCGCTGAGCCTGCACTTGATGTCGAGAAATTTCTCCGCGCCCAGGTCCGCGCCGAATCCGGCTTCCGTCACCACATAATCGCCCAGCTTCAGCGCGATTTTTGTCGCCATGATGCTGTTGCAGCCATGGGCGATATTTGCAAAAGGACCGCCATGGATGAACGCAGGCGTATGTTCCAGTGTCTGTACGAGATTCGGTTTTAAGGCGTCCTTCAGCAGCGCCGCCACGGCGCCCTGCCCTTTCAGGTCGCCGACGGTGACCGGTTCGCCGTCATAGTTGTAAGCAAGAATGATCCTGGCGACCTTTTCCTTCAGATCTTCCAGATCGTTGGAGAGGCAAAGCACCGCCATGATTTCGGAAGCGACGGAGATATCAAAGCCGTCTTCCCTCGGCGTTCCGTTCGCCTTTCCGCCAAGGCCGTTCACCATGAACCGCAGCTGCCGGTCGTTCATATCCAGGCATCTCCTCCAGATAACTCTTCTGACGTCAACGCCAAGATGATTGCCCTGCTGGATGTGGTTATCCAGCAGCGCGGCGATAAGGTTGTTGGCTGTAGTCACCGCATGGATGTCCCCTGTGAAGTGCAGGTTGATATCCTCCATGGGAATGACCTGGGCGTATCCGCCTCCTGCGGCTCCACCCTTCACGCCGAAGACCGGGCCCAGGGAAGGTTCCCTCAGAGCGATCACCGTCTTTTTTCCGATCCTGCTCAGCGCGTCGCCTAAGCCTACCGTGGTGGTGGTTTTTCCTTCGCCTGCCGGCGTCGGATTGATGGCTGTGACCAGGATCAGTTTCCCGTATTCTTCGTTTTTCAGCTTCCTTAATATGTTATAATCGATCTTTCCCTTATACTTTCCATAGCACTCCAGATAATCATCCTCGATGGAAAGTTTGTCTGCGATCTCCTGGATCAGTTTCGGCGAGGCTTCCTGCGCAATTTCAATATCACTTTTAAAGCTCATTTTTTCCTCCTATGTAACGGAGATATCCGTTACGATATGTATCCGCTCTTTGTTTCGCATTATGAAATGCCATTTCATACAATAAATTAATTTATTTTATATCGATCAGGG
>DATMXY010000555.1:0-4226 GCA_035561275.1 Anaerovoracaceae bacterium
GTAAAAGCATCCGCATGTCCGAGGGGATTGCAAAAGAATAATATGGAGGAGTAAATGGCAAAGGCAGATAACATAAGCAATATTTTAAAAAAACTGATCGAAAGGAAAAAAGTACTGATCACAGCGATCGTATTGATCGCGGTTTTATTTACGGGTTTCAATATTTTTGCGGAAAAGAAACCGACCGGGACCATAGCGGCTTCCGGCAACGCCGTTTCCGTAGAGACTGAGACAGTCAAATTTACAAGTACATTGGGGGGATTGACATATAAAGCAAATCTGGAGCCTGCGGAAACCGCCGCGGTCAGCAGCAACGTATCCGGTCAGGTAACACAAGTGGGATTTGAAATCGGTAATACCGTGACGCAAGGCCAGCCGCTGGTTTACCTGGACGACAAGGACCTGCGGAATCAATTGAAGACGGCCCAAATTGATCTGAGCAAGCTGGAGCTTGCTCTGGACTCGGCAAAAAGCGACTATGAGATCGCGTCGCAGTTGTATGCGGAAGGCGCCTGTTCAAAGACGAGCTACGAGGCGGCAATGCGGGCCTGACAGACCGCTCAGGCGAATGTGGAATTAAAGAAGGTCAATATTCAGGACATCACAAACTCACTGAACGACTGCGTCATCAAGGCGCCCATCGCCGGCGAGATCAGCAGTAAAAATGTAAGTGTCGGTCAATATGTAAATCCGGGAGCCGCCATTGCGGCAGTCAGCAATAGTTCTTCCATCAAAGCGGAGATCCAGCTGATGCAGGAAGATCTGGGCAAGGTTGCGGTGGGGCAGGAAGTCGTGCTGAAGCTCAATCAGGACGACAGCGTCACATATAAGGGCGTAGTGGAGACCATAGCGGCGTCCGCCGACAGTGAGACCAGAGTCTTTGACTGCCTGATCAGGATCGATAATACCGCAGGAACGCTGAACTCAGGCATATTCGGATATATTGAAATTCCGGCCAAGGAAAAAAAGGAAGTTTTGGCGGTGCCGATGTCGGCCGTGACGGGCAGTGAAGGGGACTATTCCGTGTTCGTCCTGGAAGGGGACGCCGCGCGCAGGGTTTCCGTCGGGATCGGAGAAATCACGGACGATCTGGTGGAAATCACTTCAGGACTTCAGGAAGGGGATCAGATCATAACGACAAATTTAAACTCTCTCCAGGACGGAGATAAGGTGACGGTGAGCGGGGAGGGGGCGTAACCTTGTTTATAACCAACTTAAGCCTGAAACGGCCCGTCTTCGCCGTGGTGGTCATCATCGCGATGCTGGCCGTCGGGATCACCAGCTTTCTGGGACTGAACCTCAATGACATGCCGGATACCAATATCCCGTATGTAACCGTCAGCATCAGTCTCCCGGGCGCGTCGCCGGACCAGGTGGAAAACAAAATCACAAAAGAGGTGGAAGAGGCGGTCGGTCAGCTTTCCGGTGTGAAGCATATCACCAGCAATATCAGAGAAAGTTACTCCATGACCTTGATTGAGTTTGACGATTCTATAACCGCCGACGACGCGGCGCAGGACGTCCGGACCAAGCTGAACAGCATCCGTGCGTCGCTGCCTGACGATGCGGGAGAACCGACCATATCCAAAATAGATTTCAATGAAATGCCGGTATTATCCCTGGCGGTAACAGGGAATTCAAACCAGGCGGAGCTGTCCCGCATTGTCGACGATATCATCGTACCGGGCATCAATACCGTCGGCGGCGTGGGTTCCGTCACTGCCCACGGCCTGATGGAGCGGGAGATTCAGATCAAAGTGGACAAGGACCGGCTTACAGCCTTGAACCTGACCATTGACCAGGTTACCGGCGCTTTGAGAAGCGACAATATCGACGTTCCCAGCGGGAAAGTCGGCGACGACAGCCGGGAAGTAACGCTCCGCACCTACAGCACCATCGAAGAGGTGGACGATTTCAACGATATCATCGTGGCAATCGTAGGCGGAACGGAAATCCGCCTTGGCGACATTGCGGAGGTTGAGGACGGATATAAAGACAAAGACAGCAAGTCCTTCTACAACGGAGAGGAATGCATCGGCATTGATATCGTCAAGCAGTCGGGAACCAATACGGTGGAAGTGACCGACTCGATCAAAGCAAAGGTGGCGGAGCTCCAAAGCGCTCTGCCCGCGGGTACGGAAATCAATATCGTCAGCGATAACTCCGAATCGATTCGTTCTTCGGTGGAAAGCGTCGAGGAAACGATGATAGAAGGCTGCGCCCTGGCGGTAGCGATCATATTTCTGTTCCTGCGCACGCTGGGGAGCACCGTGGTCAGCGCCGTTTCCCTGCCCACATCCATCATTACGACCTTCGCCGCCATGAGCGTCATGGGCTTTACGCTGAACACCATGAGCCTGATGGGCTTGTCGCTTTCGGTAGGACTTCTTGTGGACGACGCCATCGTAGTGATCGAAAATATCGTGCGCCACCTGCGCATGGGGAAAACGCCGTTTCAGGCAGCAAAGGAAGCTACCGGCGAAATCAGTCTTGCGGTTCTGGCCACTACGCTCACCATCGTTGCCGTTTTCCTGCCGATGTCCTTCATAAAAGGGATGATCGGTCCGTTTTTCCGGGAATTCGGATTAACCATCGCGTTCGCCGTAATGATTTCCCTGTTCATATCCTTTACTTTGGTGCCCCTGATGGCGTCCAGATACGTACGAGACGAAGAGAACCGCGAGCCGAGAACAAAGTTCGGGAAATTCCTGTCTTGGTTCAACCATCAGTTCGATACGCTGGCGGTATCCTATAAAAAACTGCTGAATCTGGTGCTGGAGCATCGGAAAAAAACCATTTTCATCACCGCGGTCATGTTCGCCCTCAGCCTTGCTCTGATTCCGGTGATGGGCATGAGCTTTCAGCCTGAGCAGGATCAGGGCAGCCTCAGCATCAGCGCGGACCTGGATTCGGGATTATCGCTGAACGCTGCGGAAGACAAGGCAAAGCAAGTCGAGGGAATCATCGGGAAATATCCGGAGGTCGAATCGGTTTATACCACCGTGGAAAAAGGCCGTCTCAGCCTGAGCCTCGATCTGACGGATAAAACGGAGCGAAAAAAGAGCGGCGACGAGCTTGCGGCTGAAATGAGAGCCGAGATCAAGCAGATCCCCGGATTGGATTTATCCGTGTCCGGATCTTCCGGCGGTATGGGAGGGGGCGGCAGGGGCTATTCCGTCCATATTCAGGGGAATGACTTCGATCAGCTGCTGGAATACAGCCAGAAGGCGAAGCAGCTTTTGGCGCAGATACCGGGCGCCGTCGACGTGGGCGTCAGTTATAAAGCGGGAAAACCGGAAACCAGGATCGTGGTGGACCGCGACGCGGCGGCGGACCTGGGAGTATCTCCTGTCAGTGTGTCCGGCGCACTGGGTACGCTGTTCAACGGATCGACGGCAGGACAGTATGAAGACGGAGGAGACCGGATCGATGTGACGGTTCGTGTGGAAGACAGCCAGAGCACCGGCGTGGACAGCGTGGATGGAATTTATCTGAGAAGCGCAGCGACGGGCCGGATGGTTCCCATAGAACTGATGACAAACAAAGAATACGCCACCGCGTCCGCTCAGATTGAACGTTATGACAAGATCAGGGATATTCAGGTCCAGGCAAACTTTGAGGGGATATCCTCTTCCGATCTCGGCAGTCAGTTTATGGAAAAGCTGACGACGGAGCTGCCGCCACCTTCCGGCATTACCGTCAGCGCGGGCGGCGACCAGCAGTTCATGCAGGAAAGTATGAACGGTCTGATTCAGGCCATCGTTCTTGGCATACTCTTCATACTCCTTATTTTGGCCGCCCAGTTTGAAAGCTGGCTCGACCCGCTGGTAATCATGTTCTCGCTGCCTTTGGCCATGATCGGCGCCATGGTTGCTTTATTCGTGACCGGAGCCGGGCTCAGTATGGTCGGCCTGATCGGGATTATCTTCCTCCTTGGTCTGGTAACCAAGAATGCGATCCTGCTGGTGGACTTCATCAAGAAACGCCGCCACGAAGGCCTGCAGCGTAAGGAAGCGATCCTGGAAGCCACGTTGGTCCGGCTGAGACCGATCATCATGACCACCCTGGCAATGATATTCGGGATGATGCCGTCCGCACTGGATAACGGCATAGGATCGGAGCTGCGGCAGCCTATGGCAATCGCCATCATCGGCGGTCTGATTTCTTCAACGCTGCTGACATTGCTGGTAATACTTGCGATTTTACCGCATGGCACAATGACGAGC
>DATMXY010000556.1:0-3620 GCA_035561275.1 Anaerovoracaceae bacterium
AGCTTATATAGTGTATAATGAATTTCATGAATACGATTTGTCTTTCCGAAAACGCAAATAATATACTGAAAGAACGTCTTAGAATCAAAAAGTATGAACTGATCGAGGTGAAAAAGACCGACGCAGTCTACGAATCCATCTCCGCCCACTGCGATATTTACCTGTGCAAAATCTACAACGAGCTTGTGGTGGCGCCGGTACAGGCGCCCCTGATACGCGATGAGCTGCTGCGCTGCGGGATCAGTTATTACCAGGGCGTCGACCGCGTAGGCTACCGTTATCCGGCAAATATCCGCTATAATGCGGCTCAGGTCGGCCGCCACCTGATCCACGATACAAGCCATACAGACCCCGCCATCCTGAACATAGCAAGAGAACTCGGGATGAAGTTGATCCACGTCAAGCAGGGTTATAGCAAATGCAATCTGGTTGTGGTGGACGATAATTCGGTTATTACTTCGGATCTGGGGCTGGCCGCAGCCATGGAAAAAAACGGCATTGACATCCTTTTGATATCCCCGGGCCATGTCGACCTCCCGGGACTTCCCTACGGCTTCCTTGGCGGGGCTTCCGGCAAAGTGGACTATGAAATCATCTTCAACGGAAACCTTTCCGCCCATCCGGATTTCGAGGAAATTGAGAAGTTTATCCGGCAAAGGGACCTTCGGGTCACGTGGTTTGAAGAGTACCCCCTTGAGGACATCGGCTCCATCATACAGCTCTGAATATATAAATCGGCCGCCGGCCACGGCTGACCTTCTTCAGCCGCTTCGCGGCGCGACAGCTTGCTGGGCTGTTAAAAGGAGATCCCCATGAAAACCCATGCCATTATCCCTATATTCATCCCCCATCTGGGCTGCCCTAATGATTGTGCTTTCTGCAATCAAAAAAAGATCACAGCCAGGACGAATCCCCTTTCCGGCGCCGATATGGCGGAAACGGCTGAAAAATATCTGAAAACCATCAACGGGCGCGGGATCGAAACTGTCGAGATCGCGTTTTTCGGCGGCAGCTTTACCGGCATTCCGCTGGAACAGCAGCGGGAGTATCTGTCCGTCGCAAAGTCCTATAAAGACCGGGGCGCTATCCAGAAAATCCGCCTTTCCACACGTCCCGATTATATCAGCGATGAAATATTGGCCAATCTCAGGCAATATGGCGCAGACATCATTGAACTCGGCGTCCAGTCCTTTGACGACGAGACGCTCCGCCTTTCCAACAGGGGCCACAGCCGTGAAGCGGTCTATACCGCATCCCGCCTGATCCGGGATTACGGCTTTGAGTTGGGTTTACAGCTCATGATCGGCCTGCCCGGCGATACCCGGGAAAAATCCGTCGAATCGGCCAGAGAAGCGGCAAAAATCCGTCCTTCCGTCGCCCGGCTCTACCCTACCGTTATCATTAAAGACACCGCCTTGTACGATATGTACCTGCGCGGGGAATATACGCCCCTCACCCGCGAGGAAGCCCTTGGGACCACGAAGGATATGTACCGTATCCTGACGGACGCCGGGGTCAACGTGATTCGGATCGGATTGAAAAGCACCGATCTCATCAGGGAAAACGGCGAGATCGCCGGGGGCTATCATCCCGCGTTCCGCCAGCTCGTGGAATCGGAGATCGCCAGGGAGCAGATGGAAGCGCAGCTGTTGGATTTGTTAAAGCCGAACAGCGGCCGGAACAATACTGGAGAGGGGGATTTTATCGGGATTGCTTTCTGCAGCAACGCCGCTTCCTTTTCCAATATGATCGGCCACCGGAAGTCAAACCGCGTATATTTTGAAGAAAAATATCCACATGTTCGGTTTACCTTCCATGTGGATCCAAATTTAACTGACCATATTTACTCTCTCAAAATTCCGGACCGTTCGTAACCGGCCACCGTAACCGGCCGCCCGTAAAATCGCTGCAGCGGTTCCGCAGGGGCTCCGTACCGTTAATTTTTCAGGCTCTGCAGCGGAGCGGGGATCCTTCCTCCCCGGTTGATCAACCCTGCAGGGGATTTCCGATTGACCTTCATGACCGGCCCTTTCCCGAGAAGCCCCCCGAATTCCAGTTCCTCCCCTTCGCTTTTTCCAATGGCCGGAATCACCCTGACCGCCGTGGTCTTCGAGTTGATCATGCCGATGGCCGCCTCGTCGGCGATGATGGCGGAGATGATTTCCTCAGGGGTATCCCCTGGGATCACGATCATATCCAGGCCGACGGAACAGACCGCGGTCATCGCCTCCAGCTTTTCTATCGTAAGCGAGCCGCTGCGCGCCGCGTCGATCATGCCCGCATCCTCGGATACGGGAATAAACGCGCCCGACAGCCCCCCCACATTGGAGGAGGCCATGACGCCGCCTTTTTTTACCGCGTCGTTGAGCATGGCGAGGGCGGCGGTGGTGCCGTGGGCCCCGCACTGTTCCAGTCCGATTTCTTCCAGTATATGCGCCACCGAATCCCCGATGGCAGGGGTTGGCGCCAGAGACAGGTCCACGATGCCAAAGGGCACTCCGAGACGCCTTGACGCCTCGCTTCCCACCAGCTGGCCCATGCGGGTGATTTTGAACGCTGTTCTTTTTATAATGTCGGCCACCTGAGTCAGGTCACAGTCGGCGCCGGCTTTTGCAAGGGCGGCGCGCACCACGCCGGGCCCCGACACACCGACGTTGATCACACAGTCGGGTTCCCCCGGCCCGTGAAAGGCACCAGCCATGAAAGGATTATCCTCCGGTGCGTTGCAGAAGACCACCAGCTTGGCGGCCCCGATGCACTGATGATCCGCCGTCAGTTCAGCCGTCTCCCGGACGACCTTTCCCATAGTTTTCACCGCGTCCATATTGATACCGGATTTGGTGGAGCCGATGTTGACGGAAGAACAAACAAACTCCGTGGCGGCCAGCGCCCTGGGTATCGCCTCGATCAGTTCCCGGTCCCCCGGGGAAAAGCCCTTGTGTACCAGGGCGGAAAATCCCCCGATAAAATTGACGCCCACGTCCCGGGCGGCCCTGTCAAGAGTCAGGGCATATTTCAGCGGATCGCCGCCGGAAGCCCCCACCAGCATGGCGATGGGAGTCACCGCGATCCTTTTATTGATAATGGGGATACCGTATTTCTGCTCGATGTCAAGTCCGGTCCTGACAAGATCCTTCGCGCATCGATGAATTTTGTCGTAGACCTTTTTACAGGACCTGTCGATATCGCTGTCGCAGCAGTCCAATAAGGAAATCCCCATCGTTATCGTTCTGATATCAAGATTTTCGTCCTGTATCATGGTAATGGTTTCCATGATATCAGTCATGTTCAACATATATTACCTCCAAGTTTTTCAGTGCGGTATTCGGTTTGAAACTAGATGCGGTGCATGGAATTGAAAATATCCTCGTGCATCACGTGGATCTTCATTCCCGGCACGTTTGCCCTGAGGCGCTCCCGGAGCTCTTCCAGCTCGCAGTTCATTTTTTCGATATCGATGAGCATGACCATTGCGAAAAACTCCTGCAGTACCGACTGCGTCACCTCGATAATATTGGCATTCGCATCGGCGCAGGTGGTGCTTACCTTTGCCAGGATCCCGACCATATCCTTGCCGATCACGGTGATAACAGCCCTCATAATTTATTCCTCCATCTATC
>DATMXY010000557.1:0-3384 GCA_035561275.1 Anaerovoracaceae bacterium
GGATAAACGCCGTGAACAAACAAGATCACAATCGGCACGTAATTATAGCCGGTGAGATAGTTCAAATACATCCTGAAGTCAAAGGAAGCGTCGGGGAAGAAAATCATCAGAGGCGTTTCGCCCCATAAAAGGGAACGCAGAACTGTGATAATGCAAAGCAGGCTGAAGAACAGGGCCGGCTTATTTTTGTTATGAAGGAGAAACTGAGCAAAATAGTGAAGGCCAAAAATGAAAACACCGCCAATGAAGAGCGTCTGCAATACCAGCAAAATCATTTTCTGTTGTTCCAGTACCTGCTTAGATCCAAATACAGGGCCGGCCCGAAGCCCTCCTGTGGCATAATTCAAATTGGCCGCCTGAATAACCAGCGCAATCTCCTGCGCATCCTTCGGCAAATCTATAATCCGTGTTTGCTCGGCCTCCCTGAAAGCCGCTTTGTCGTCTGACGCATTGCCGACTTCCGACACAAGCCGCCCGTTGGCATAGAGTTTATAGGCCGTGGCGACATTTTGAATGCGGAGGGCGGGGTCTTTCAGCGCCGCAGGATAGCGAAGCACCATCCGGTAAGTCGCAACGCCTTGATGGGTATAGTCCGTTCCGGAACGATCCGACCAGACGCCGGGCACGTTCATGAACGAGTCCGGCTGCGGTTTTTGCGCGAAGCTGAAATCTTCCGGCGTCAGCAGTTTGTTCCAATAGAATTCCCACTGCCCATTCAATGAAACTAATTGATTGTGACTGAAATCCACGCCTGTCAAATCCGCCCTGCCGTCATCCGAAGCGACCGGTCCCGGTATCAGCATGACGGCCAGGGTACAGAGCATCGCAGCGGGAGCCAAAACGATGAGCAGTATCCGCCATTTCGAACTGATTGTTATCCATATCCTTTTCAAATCCACAATTTAACCATTCACTTTCATAATCAACCGGGGTGCTTTTATTCAAGGCAAAGCCAGGGGCAAAGCTTCTTTTCCATCAGGTCGACTGCCTTAAAAATGAGGATCCCCATCATGCTCATGGCCAGGATCCCGGCAAACATTCCGACATAATCGGCCATGACCCAGCAATTCATGATAAAGTAGCCTATACCGTAAGTAGTGGCAAAGTTTTCGCTGAAAAACAGGGTGGCAATGCTGACGCCGATGCTTACCCGCAGCGCTGAAATGATCTTTGGAAGCACAGCCGGAAATACCAGGTTTGTGTAGATCTGCCATCGGTTCAGCCCCAGGGATCGCACGGAATCATGCAGCTCCGCGGGGATTTCTCTGACGCCGTCTCTGACGGCCAGTATGATCTGAAATACGATGATCGATATGATCAGGATAATCTTGGAGCCGTTTCCCAGGCCGAAAAGAACCATGAAAAGCGGCAGAAACGCCACTTTCGGGATGGGATAAAGGATATATGCAACCGGAGAAACGACCGAATCGGCCCTTTTGGAGAGGCCCATCCACAGTCCAAGCGGAACTCCGATCCCCATCGAGATTGCCATGGCCGCAGCGATCCTGAAAATACTGACGATCATATGCAGAAAAAGAGGTCCGGCCATAAGCTTTCCAAAGGTAATGAATGTCTCGTAAGGTCCCGGGATGATATTGGACCTTACGGCGGCGTGCAAGGCATACCACAAAATCAGAACGAGGAAAGCCCCCAATAAGGTTCTGCTGCGGAACATGTTTTTCAGAGTTTTCATTGCTCCTCCTCGTCCTCCCCGCTGAGCCATTTTCTTACCTCAAGGCAGATGTTGAAATAATCCGGCTTGAAGCGGATATCCTCGTCCCCGAAGTACGGGTTTTCGATGATGTGCCTGATCGCCGCCCGCTCCATGATCACAATGGTCTGTCCCAGAAAAACCGCCTCTTCGATGCTGTGGGTGATCATCACCATGGTGGCGGGGGTTTTCTTGTACAGCCTCAGGATAAGATTCTGGATATGCTCTCTGTTTATGGCGTCAAGGGCCGAAGAAGCCTCATCCATCAGCAGCAGATCGGGTTCTAAAACAAGGGTCCTTGCAATGGCCGCCCTCTGCTTCTGTCCGCCGGAAAGCTGAGCCGGAAACTTATGTTTATGCTCCGAAATCCCCAGCTCTTTCAAGATAGAACCGACTCTCCGGTCGACTGTTTGCTTGTCCAGCTTCCTCGCTTCAAGGCCAAGGGAAACATTATCCCATACCGTTTTCCACGGGAGAAGTCCTGCGTTCTGAAGAATTACGCCCGTTTCCTTTCGTACCGTCTTCCGCTCTTCTCCGTTGATCAGGACCTTTCCGGCAGAAGGCACAATAAGCCCTGCCATCGCGTATAACAGGGTCGTCTTGCCGCAGCCTGAGGGCCCTATGATTGCGCATGTTTTGTTTTTGGGAATATCCAGATTGATCTCTTTCAAAGCTGTCTCACTGCCGTAGTTTACTCCCAGATTCCTCACCCGTATCATGATTCTGCGAACTTTCTTTCAACCAGATCCTCTGCTTTGACCTTCAATTCCTTCTTCATTACGCCGGAGGTCCATTGAATGATCCTGTCCAGGTACTCATCATCCGGAACAGATACCTTTGTGTATTCAGGAAGTATGATTTTATCCCTGATTTCAGGCTTCAAGTTTGGAATTTTCTCCATGAGAATGTCTCTTGCCGCCTGCGGATCCTGATTCAGCTCATCAACCGCCTTGTTATACGCTTCATGGAAGCGTGTTACCGCTTCCTCTTTTTCTCCTAACGCCTTCCCTGTGAATACGATCACATCCGGGCAAAATCCGCTTTCGGGCTGATACATATTCTTTTTCAGCCCGTTGAGTTCTCCCATGGACGCCATCGGTTCAGGAAACAGTCCCATATCGAGTTGACCGCTTCCGATCGCCGCCAGTCTGGCAGGAATATCGTTGATAAAAACCTTTTCGATTGTGTATTTGTCGCCAAGCCATTCGTCGATCAGGAAGTTGGTGACGCTGACCTCCATCATGCCAACCTTGATCTCTTTCTTGTTTTCGGCCCCTTCCTTTGAAAGCACCGGGAATACGCCGTTTGTCATGGTGGTGGCTTTGATATCGAAGCCGCCGTCCACATTTGCGGCAACCGCGATCAAATCCGTTATGGCGCCGTCGATCGTCTGCGTCTGAAGAGCGCTCTGCCTGTCCTGCGCGTTATTGAAGATCTGCAATTCCACGTTCAAGCCAAGTTCCTCGAAATACCCGTTCTTTTCAGCAAGCAAAACAGGGGCGGCGTCCACTGCCGGCATAAGCCCCACCTTTAACGACAGATCCTCGGCATTGTTCTCAGCAGAACCGCAGCCAGTAACCGCGAAAGCCGCCGCAACGGTTAACACAGCCAATAAAATACTCTTAAATCTTCTAATCCCTTTCATTTCTTCTCCCCTAAAACCTTCCTCTATT
>DATMXY010000558.1:0-4695 GCA_035561275.1 Anaerovoracaceae bacterium
GTACTCCTGAGGCGTCATGCCGGTAAGGCATTTGAACACCTTTGAAAAATAGCTCTGGTTTTCAAACCCGACGGAAAGGGCCACCCCAACCATCGAATAATTTGTATTTTTAATAAGCAGCATACTTTTATCAATTCTGACCTTATTCAGGTAGGATGAAAACCCGATTCCAATTTCGCGCTTGAATAGGCTTGATAGGTAGGAGGCGTTCAAATGGACAGCCTTGGCCACCTGGTCCAGGGTTATATCTTCCCTGTAATGCTCATTGATATAGGCGATGCACTTCTGAATCAGAGCCGCATTTTTTGAAGAATTGATTGAAAAGACATTCCCGGTAAATCGGGACAGCATGCTGGAAAGCCAGTCGGATAAATCCTCAAGACCGTTGATTGATTTCATCTCGGTGATAAAGCCGTTGTCCAAGCTGACGGTTTCCGTAAAATCAGCCCCCCCTTCCAGCGACGCTCTGGAAAGAAGCGTACATAGGCCCAGAGCCTTTGCCTTCATGATATCGAGATTTCCCCCTGATGAGAAAAAGATATGGCCGATCAGGTCGTTCAGTATATCACGCGCTCCGAGGGTATCCCCGTTTTTTACGTGGCGCAAAAGTTCCTTTTCAATTTCGTAGGGATAGAATGTCTCATCCTTCAGATTTTTGAACGCCTGTATACTTTCATTTATTTGAGATTGCTGGAGCTGCTTTTCACTCCGCTCCAGCAACAGATTCCGATCCTCATGCAACAGACCCGATACCGAGTAAAACAGCAGCTTGCTCAGATTTGTCACCTTGGCCGGCTCCACCACAGGAATCGTTCTCAGGCTGATATTGAGTTTACTTCTCAGACTGATATCAAGATCAAACTTCTGGAGAATATCGTTCACCATAGAGTCACTGTCAAAGTCCATGAGAATGGGGCCGGCTATGGCAGATCCTTTGAATTGTCCAAGCTTAACTATCGGAACAACATACAGCACCAAACCTGCGGGGCAGAAAAAAATATAGGCTTCTCCAAACATTTCCGCCTGTCTGCTGGCATACAAATGAGTCCGCATACATGGGCACTGCTCACCGGTACACTCTTTAAAAAGCCTGCAGAAACCAGTGCTTTCACCAATACAGAAAAGCTCGCTTCCCCTTTCGTCAATAACAGAAAGCGGAATATCCGTCGAATAAGAATAGTACGACAAAATTTCATTCAGCGTCCGAATAAAATCCATATGTACATAACTCTCCTTCATTTCAGGCGGGTCCTCCAGGCCTGCCAGCCTTACTTAGGCTCAAAGATCATCGCCTCTATGTAGTAATCCTGAAAATCCTTCCTTGCTGACAGCTCTATGTAGCGCGCCATGTCCGCAATTTCTACCGCCCTGCTTCTTAAGGCCTTTGACAGCAGATAGGCTTTGGCTCCGCTGCCGGCGCAGTTGCCGACAGATCTGATCTTTTCCTGCAGCTCTCTGGGAATCATTCCGATGGTAACCGCGCTTTCAATGTTCATAAAGTTGCCGAAACCTCCGCCGATATAGACGTTTTCGATCTGACTGAATTCCAGTTCTTTTTCTTTAATCAGCAGATTGATCCCGGCATTAATTGCAGCCTTAGCTAATTGAACCTCCCGTACATCCTTTTGTGTGAAGGTAATCAGCTCCCCGCCGGAACTCCTTCTCGCCACCACCAGCTGCTTCATGCCATCGATTTCGGCAATGCGACCCTTGTGCTTTCCGCCCTTCGCTTCACGCATCCGGCCTGTTCCGTCTACAATGCCATACTTAACAAGCTGGGCCGTAGCGTCCAGCACGCCGGAACCGCAAATCCCCACAGGATCTTCACCGCCGATGGTTTCATAAATTTTATCCTTGAATAGATCGATCTTGCTGATGGCGCCTTTGACGCCGCCGATTCCATGTCTGATATTGGAGCCTTCAAAAGCGGGTCCTGCCGCGGTGGAACAGGTTATGATTTCATTACAGTTTCCGATTGCTATTTCTCCGTTAGTTCCAATATCCAACAGTACGGAATATCCCTGGGAGTCCAGCATACCGCAGGATAGAATACCCGCGGTAATGTCACTGCCCACATAGGCGGCGATGCCCGGAATAATGCTCACGATACCTTTCGTCTTCAGTCCCAACTCTCCTGCACCAACCTCCAGGGCACTGTTTGTCACCGGGATATAGGGCGCCTGTGCAATATTATCACAGGGCAGGCCAAGCAACAGGTGCGTCATTGTCGTATTGCCGGCTACGGTCACATTATAAACGAACTCCTCCGTTATGCCGTTTCTCCTGCACAACGCCGAGATCATGCCGCTGACCTGCTCTCTTATACTGTTTCTTAAGACAGCCAGACCCTCTGGATTTTCAATGGTGTAATCAATTCGGGAGATCACGTCTGCGCCGTATTTTCTTTGACTGTTGACCGCCGATTCCACGTCTACCTGAGTTCCGTCGCTCAAATCCATCAGATAGGCCGCAACAGTTGTCGTCCCGATATCGACGGCGACGCCGTAAAACCGCTCTATGCCGCCGATCCCTGTCAGCTCCAGCAGCTGATCCCGATAGACCACTGCCGTCACATTAAATTGATTGTCCCTTAATTTCCCTCCGATCAGCGCCAGATCTTCGATTCCGGCGGTCAGGCGCTCTGTGCCGCAAGCCTGCCGCAGCCTCTGGAGATCGTCCCTCTGATCATGAACCGACGGCGGATCCATCCTGCAGTCGATTCTTTCCGCCGGAGGCTCCACCTCATACCATTGCGTCCGGCCGCCGGTGAGAACCTCTATTCCTCCTTTTTTTTCAAGGATGACCTCCATAGGCCCTTTTATGCAGATGCCGCAGGACAGCCTCCAGCCATTTCCCAGATCTTCCTTCGTCAGATGCCGCAGATCGTGCTCGGCCGGCTCCTCCAGACCCCTCTTTATCTTTACCCTGCATTTTCCGCACAGCAGCTTTCCGCTGCATGGATTTTCCACAAACAGATCATTTTGCCGCAGCACATCCAGCAGATTCATCCCCGGCTCCACATCGATCACTTCGCTGACGCCTTCATGACAGACCGTCAGCCCGACCTTGCCATCCTGCCGATAGAAGCAGTGTCTCATGGAGCATTCTGCGCAGATATGCCCCTGCCTTGCGATGCCTATGCCTTTCCCGAAGCCATAAACCTGCGCCGTGGACTTTTCAGGAAGCATGAGACAGGACTCCGTAAGGCTTACCTGATTGAATCCGTCTCCAAAGCAATTGAAAATTTTCGTCTCCTCCCAAAGATCCCAGTCCGTATCGCCGGGAGACAGGGTCTGGGTTATTCCCTGGTCAGTTCCCCGGATAGCTTCGCCCATTCTGATCCAGAACAGCCTGTTGAGATGACCCAAGGCCGCAAGGCCGATATTGTCTATGACCATTCCCCTCAGGTAATCGTCTTGGTCAAAGGCTTCCTGAACCCGCTCGGTCACCTTGCTTCCTACTGTAGCGATAACCGCTGTGATCCTGCTGCAGCCTTTCAGCTTTCCCGCTATGAATTCCCCTTCAAAGACTACCTGATTTTTCAGGAGCACCCGGTTATTTTCTATTCTTTCAATTTCAATGTCTTCATAGTATGATACCGGCTCCAGGTATTCTCCGCTGCGATTGACTTCCTCTCTGATTAATTCAAGAACATCCTCCTGCGGCAGCCGGTCCTTATATCCCAGCAGCTTTACGATCTCATCCTGCTCTATCGCCAATTCTGCTTCATCAAAAATCTTCATACGCTCATTCTCCTGAACTACAGCTTCTACCTGACTCAGCTTGCCTGACCGGCTCTATTCATCAGAAGCGCTTTCGCAACCCTCACCGCGGCTCCCGCATCAGGAGTATAGTAATCGGCATTGATCTGTTTTGCGAAGGCGTTTGAGACAGGTGCCCCTCCCACCATAAAGACATACTTGCCTTTCACTCCCGCCTTTTCAAATTTACGGATTACATCGGCCATCGCCGGCATGGTTGTCGTCAACAGTGCCGACAGGCAAACGATATCCGCTCCGACCGCCTCTGCTTTTTCTAGGAATTCGACAGCAGGCACGTCAACGCCCAGATCCACCACATCAATGCCGGCACTTTTGAACATCAGCTTCACTAAGTTTTTCCCGATATCGTGCAGATCCCCTCTCACGGTTCCGATCACACATTTGCCTATGGGCTTTGCGCCCGCCTCCTCCATAACCGGCTCCAGGATCTGCAGACCCATCGCCATGGCTCTGGCTGTAAGCAACATTTCAGGGACGTAAATTTCATTGTCTTGGAATTTTGTACAAACAATTCCCATGGCCTTGATCATTGCCTCATTCAATATGAACTCCGGCATGATTTTCGCTTCCAGTGCCTGAATCACCAATTCTTTGGTTTTTTTTGCGCTGCCATTCTGAACAGCTAAGGATAACTCTTTCAAATCCATTCCGTTCATTCCTCCCTTAAAATAATAGCTCACCCATCTGCCTTTTATTTTATGATCGGAGTATCATTGCAGGTATTCTTACGCTGCAGCAAACAACTCCAATTGTTTGCTTTTCTGTTTCTCAAAATCAGCGATCCAATCGCTGATTTTGCCGGACTATTCGAACGGGAAGCGGAATTATCGCTGTACAAATAATGCGTCTCTCTGTCTACCGGGAAAAAATGGCTTGAGAATACCAGCCCCCTCGTATGTATATATTTTAGCAC
>DATMXY010000559.1:0-14259 GCA_035561275.1 Anaerovoracaceae bacterium
ATATAGGCATGTAGAAAGGGGGGTAACGCCATGGGTATCACAAACGAAGTAGGGATCGATCTCGGCACAGCCAATGTTTTGGTTTATCTGAAAGGCAAAGGGGTCGTCATCAATGAACCGTCCGTAGTAGCCATCAATATCGATACAGATGAGATCCTTGCCGTTGGGGCAAACGCAAAACAGATGATCGGCAGAACGCCGGGCAATATTGTCGCCGTCAGGCCGCTGAGAGACGGAGTTATATCTGATTACACCACCACGGAAAGAATGTTGAAGCATTTTATCAGCAAAACCTGGGGTAAGGGATTTTCCAAGCCAAGGATCCTGGTGGGCATTCCCAGCGGTGTGACCGAAGTGGAGAAAAGAGCCATAACGGAAGCCGCGATACAGGCGGGAGGCAAAGAGGTACGCCTGATCGAAGAACCCGTGGCTGCGGCAATCGGAGCGGGAATAGACATATCCAAGCCCAACGGGGTCATGATCATAGATATCGGCGGCGGCACCACCGACGTCGCGGTGATTTCCCTCGGTTCCATCGTTACAAGCAAATTGTTGAAGGTGGCCGGCGATAGCTTTGATGAATCGATCATCAAATACATGCGCCGGGAATACAACCTTTTTATTGGAGAGCGGACTGCCGAAGATCTGAAAATGACCATAGGCTGCGCCTTCCCCAGAGAGGAAGTCGCTGTGAAACAATGCAGCGGAAGGGATCTGCTCACAGGCCTCCCCAGGACCGTCGAAGTGACGTCGAAAGAAATCATGGGAGCATTGGATGAATCCCTGGAGGTAATCTGCGGAGCCATCCGCGAGGTCCTGGAACAAACCCCGCCGGAACTGGCTGCGGATATCAGCGTCAACGGCATTGTCATAAACGGCGGCGGCGCGCTGCTTTACGGGATCGATAGAAGGATCGAAGAGTTTGTCGGTATAAAGGTGACCATAGCGGACGATCCGAAATCCTGTGTTGCCATCGGAACAGGGATCGCGATGGATTCCCCGCTGTTGAGAAGGATCAAATAGAAAATAAAAAAGGACTGCCTCTCGTTATAAATTGTCTATAAAGCCTGGCGGCAGGTCTTCCGTAAGAGCATATCTGGCGAGGATATGCTCTTTGATTATTGATAAGGTCTTTTCTTCATTTCTTTCCATCAAGGCATCTACAATGTTAAAATGCAGCGTGATTCTTTGATCATAACCAATAAAATTTTCCTCTTCATTTACCAGTATATACTGCGTCCGCAGCCAGATCGCACTTTGCATATCGTGCAGGAATGTATTTTTGCTGGTTTTGGCAAGTGAAATATGAAAATCCGCATCCAATCCGATCGCCTTGATATGTTCCCCTTTCGATTCCGCTTTACAGCATTGTGTCGCGAGATCCTTCATTTTTAAAAAGTCGGAATTGCTTCCATAATGAATTGCCAGCTTCGCGCTCAATATATCAAACTGGAGACGCATGATCCCCAGCTGACCGATGGTTTTTTTATCATAGGTTACAGCTTCTACCGATTTATTGGGATTGATATAAAGCAATCCGTCTTCCGACAATTTGCGGAACGCTTCTCTCACCGGAGTTCTGCTCGTACCAAATTGGGACGCGATTTTAATTTCTGTTATCTGGTCTCCCGGAACATAGGTACCCGAAAGAAGAGCACCTTTTAAGTAATTATAGATCGTATTACTTGTATATTCCTTTGGTATTGAATTCATAAACCATCCAGCCTGCCTTAATTTATTAAAAAAATAACTAAAATCTGCTTCATTATACTATGTGTTTGATCACAATGCAAGAAGTATACCGCAAACCGAAATATTGTCGACAAAATAGTAATATGTCGAAACTATGTAATTTTGTAAACAATTATAGAGTTTGGTATGCTATAAAAGAAATTGTTGACAATTTAAGCCGTTCGTACTATGATTAACCCAACAACCGATGCTGTCCATTTCATTTAGGTTAAAAAGGGTGAATTTCATGAAGAACAATATAACTGAATTAAACAACCTGGCCACAAATATCAGAATAACCATGTTAAAGGGACTTCGTGAACTTGGCTTTGGCCATGTCGGTGGCTCAATGTCAATCGCGGAGCTTATGGCGGCCTTATACGGCGAATGCATGAATATCGATCCGAAAAATCCGGACTGGGAAGACCGGGATTGGTATATCCAGTCAAAAGGCCATTCAGGTCCGGCAGTCTATGCGGCGCTGGCATTAAAGGGATATTTTCCCGTAGAGGATATCCTGACGATCAATCAGGGCGGCACGACTCTGCCAAGCCATTGCGACCGCAATAAAACCAAAGGAATAGACATGACGACCGGCTCCCTTGGGCAGGGCATATCAACCGCCATTGGCGTCGCGTTGGGCAATAAGCTGAAGAAAAAAAATAACTATACATACGTCCTGCTGGGCGACGGCGAATGCAACGAGGGGCAGGTCTGGGAAGGCGCGCTGTTTGCGCCGCAGCACAAGCTTGACCACCTGATCGCTTTTGTGGACGCCAATGAAAAGCAGCTGGACGGCTATTGCAGGGATATCTGCGATATGGGAGACATCGGACGGAAATTCGGAGAGTTCGGCTGGCACGTGCAGGACGTGGACGGCCATAATATTGAAGCCATCATAGACGCCGTTGAAGAGGCAAAGAAAGCGGCCGGAAAACCGTCGATGATCATTTTGCATACGGAAAAGGGCAAGGGCTGCACATTTACCGAGGGAGTTTTCTTTAATCATCATGTGAAATTTATGAAAGAGCAGGCGGACGAAGCCATTGCCGCACTGGAAAAGCAACTGATACAGAGCGGTGAAGGAGGGGAAAGATAATGCCGGTAAAAATCGCGAAGGAGATAAAAAACGAAGAGAAAGAAATGAGAGCCGTCTTTGCGGAAGTCATGGATGAGTTGGCGGAAAAGGATGAGAGAGTGATCTATTTTGACGCCGATTTGATGAACTCCATCGGAATGACGGAATTCTCCGGAAAATATCCGGACAGAACCTTCAACTGCGGGATTCAGGAGGCGAATATGATCGGAACGGCCGCGGGGGCCTCCGCGGTGGGGTTCATTCCTTTTGTACATACCTTTGGTTGTTTTGCGACAAGAAGAGTGCACGACCAGGTATTTGTTTCCGCTGCTTATGCGAAGCTGAATATCAGGATCGTCGGAAGCGATCCGGGAATTACCGCGTCGTTCAACGGCGGTACGCATATGCCGCTGGAGGATTTGGGACTCATGAGAGGGATACCCGAGGTCACTGTGATCGAGCCGGTAGACAGCGTTATGCTTGCGGATCTCATCAGGCAGACCAAGGATCTTTACGGCGTGTTCTACATCCGGCTTTCCAGAAAAAAGGCTGAGCGGCTGTATGAAGAGGGAAGCACCTTCGAAATCGGCAAAGCCGTTACATTAAGAGAAGGCGGCGACGTAACGATCATTGCCACCGGCATCATGACCGCGGAAGCCGTGCGCGCCGCCGATCAGCTGGAAAAGGAAGGGATCCGGGCAAGGGTGCTGAATCTGTTTACCCTGAAACCCATCGACGAGGAAGCGGTCATACAGGCGGCAAAGGAAACCGGGGCTATCGTTACGGCGGAGAATCACAACACGATCAACGGATTGGGATCCGCGGTCTCGGAGGTCCTTACCGAACACTGGCCGGTTCCGCTGGAGCGGGTCGGCGTCAAAGACGTGTTCGGCGAAGTGGGTTCCATGGAATATCTGAAAGAGCGGTTCCATCTGACCGCCGAGGAAATTGTCTCTTGTGCGAAAAAAGCGATTGCGAGAAAAAAATAGCCGAGCAAGTCGGTTTGAAAGATTAAAATAAGGAAGGCCAGGAAATGAAAGCGGCAGTTGTAAGAGAATATAACAAAATTACCATTGAAGAAATACCGATGCCGGAACTGGAGGAGGAAGAAGCTCTCATTCAGGTTACGCATATCGGCGTTTGCGGCTCGGATGTACATATCTATGAAGGGAAATTGGCGGCAAATTATCCCGTAATCCCTGGTCATGAATTCAGCGGCATTTTGGCTGCGATTAAAACCCAAAAGTATCCGTCTTTAAAAGTCGGGCAGAACGTTGTGGCGCACCCTCTTACTTCCTGCGGAGTTTGTGATCTTTGTATCACCGGCAGGGAAAATATTTGCGCGCAGGTCAGAATCCCCGGTGTTCATACGGCAGGCTGTTTCGCTGAATATATAAAGGTGCCGGCAAATAAAGTCTATCCGATTCCGGAGGGCATGGATCTGAAGCTGGCCGCAATGGTGGAACCGTTGGCTGTCGCGGTGCATGATGTGAGAAAAAGCGGTTTGAAGATCGGGCAGTCGGCTTATATTATCGGGGGAGGTCCTATCGGGATCCTGACCGCGATGATCGCAAAGGCCGCCGGCGCATCCAGGGCGGCAATTGGCGAGATCAATGACTACCGGATTCGATTTATGAAAGAATTAGGACTTGAAGTCGTCGATCTGAGGGAAACAAATCTGGAAAAAGCCGTCTCTGCATTAACAGATAATAAAGGATTTGATGTTGTCTTTGAAGATTCCGGCGCCGGCGCAGCTTTTGACGACATGATTAAAGCCGCGAAGATCGGAGGAACGATCATGCTGGTCGGAATGCCCGACAAGAAACAGCCCGTTGATATTACCGCGTGCGCGAAACGGGAATTACACCTGATCGGATGCCGGATCCATCCGCAGATCGATTATTCGGCGGCATTGGATATCGTGAAATCCGGAGAATTCAACAATCAGATCGAAAGGTTGATTACTCATACTTTTTCGTTTAATCAGGTCGAAGAGGTTATGGAGTTTGCGGTAAAAGACCAGGAACATGTAAAAATTATCCTGGAAGTGAGAAATTGAGATTGGCTCCGCAGTAAAAGTTATACCCGTCTATTAATAGGTTCAGTTAAGGCTGAACCTTTATAGAATAAAGTATTGCTGAAAAGTAGGAGGAAAAAAATATGTTTCAAGGGAAAACAAAAGTACGGATTGCAGTGATCTTGTCACTGGCCCTGCTTCTTACAGCCGCATTGGCCGGATGCGGAGGCGGCGGCGGCGGAGAAACCACTGGAGACCAGGCTGAAGCAAAGACGGTTAAGTTAGGCTTTCTCTGGCCGCTGACAGGAGGCAGTGCGACAATCGGCAGCCAGCATAATGACGGCGCCTTGCTTGCCATTGAGAAGGTAAATGCCGCGGGCGGCATTAAATCCATGGGCGGCGCACAGATTGAGCCCATTGTGGCCGACACGGAATCCGTGGCGGACAAAGGCGCGACTCAGGCGGAAAGACTGATCCTGGAAGAGGAAGTCTGCGCAATTGTCGGCGCTTATAACAGCGGCGTATGCTTTGCCGCAAGCGAAGTCGCCGACAGAAACGCCACACCGTGGATCAGTATGGGCGGCGTAAAGAACGAAATTACAGATCGCGGTCTGGAATGGGTATTCAGAATCAACAACAAGCAGGATTATGACGCGAAAGAGACCGTAGACGCGATGCTGGCAGCCCAGAAAGAAAGCAATTACGGCGAAATCAAAACCTATACCATGTTATATGATTCAGGAGACTGGGGTGCAGGCGCAGCCAAGGTCTTCAAGAAATTTGCGGATGAATTGGGCTGGGTATGCGTCGTGGATGAACCTGTTACCTCAAATACTCCCGATTACAACGCCCAGGTTTTAAAACTGAAAAAGGCGAATGCGGATTTCTGTTATGTTAACTTATATACGCCGGACGCCCTCATATTCTTCAATACGGTGGCAGCAAACAAATTCCAGCCCCCGTTCGGAATCTGGTCCGGAGGCGGCGGAACCGAGGATCCGACGTTCCTGGAGACAATGAATTCGGATTATATCGATTATCTGTTTGTACAGGATGACTTCGACGCCGGCGGGCCGTCCCGTGTGCCGTGGATCAAGGATCTTGCCGCCGAATGCAAGGAAAAATACGGTTATGAAATGAACGCTTTCTTTGCACAGGGGTACACCGCCGCAATGGTTGCCTATGCGGCACTGGAAGCTGCGGGTTCCGATGATAAGGAAGCGATCAAAACCGCTTTGCAGGGCCTCGATATTGATAATGCCGACGGCAGCAATACACTGATCGCGACCGGATATCAAAGGGTGAAATTCGATGAAAGCGGTCAGAATACATTCTCACATGGCACGATTTCTCAGCGTCAGGACGGAAAGAGGATCACGCTTTATCCTTTGGATAACAGGGGCGAGGGGGCTGTGATCCTGCCGATACCGGCCTGGGACCAGCGTTAATAAAATTTGTATCGGTTGGCAAGGTGCAGAACTGTACCTTGCCGACTGATGCCATGGATGTTTGATGTTAACGCAAGCATCCTTAAGTATAATTGGGAGGATTTTATATGGCAAATCTGGTCATGATGGCATTGCTGCATGGTATTGTCATGGGAATGATTTATGGAGCGATAGCGATAGGATTAAGTTTAATATTCGGCGTACTGAGGGTAATCAATTTTGCGCACGGTTCCATGCTGATGGCGTCCATGTTCTGCTATTACTTGATCTTTATTGCAACCGGCATCAGCCCTTACCTGTCTCTGTTTCTCATTGTGCCGGTATTCTTCTTTGCGGGGTATTTGATTCAGAATGTTTTAATCAAGCCTCTGTTCCTGAGAGAGCGGTCGACCGTTCTGGAGCCGGTAAGCGCGCTGACTTTAACCACCGGAATATGGTTTGCAATGGACAATCTGGCGTTGATGCTGTTTGGGGGAAACTTCAGGACGATGACGACGCCCCTGTCGGGTAAGTTGTTCAGTGTCGGCGACTTTAATTTAGAAATTACGAAGGCGGCGGCTTTTATCATCAGCATTTTGGTCATTGTTTTTCTAAGTCAGTTTCTCAGTCGAACAGATTTGGGCAGGACCATCCGGTCGGTATCGCAAAACAGGGACGCCGCGGCGCTTTGCGGAGTAAATGTTTATCGCATCTATGCGATCACATTCGGAATAGGCACCGCAAGCCTTGCCCTGGTCGGCGCTTTTATGACGGGTTTTTATTTTATTGCGCCAAGCGTGGGAGCAGCCTTTGGCGTCAAGTCATTTCTGATCGTTGTTTTAGGAGGACTCGGCAGTTTGCCCGGCGCTTTGGTGGGAGGCCTGCTCTTTGGGATCATAGAGTCGGTAGGCGGGCAGTTTATGCCGGCTACTTCAGCGAATATGCTGACTTTTCTGGTGTTTATAATTGTTCTTTTCGTACGTCCTAAAGGAATTATGGGTAAATTCTGATACCATGGAGGTTATACATGAATGATGCTTTAAAGGTCATAGAATCAGGGAAAAAGGGGATTACCGCGCCTGCGGTCATTCTGACGGCAGCGTTTCTTGCATTGGCGCTGCTTCCGTTTGGCGTCAGGCCATATACCGTCAACACCGTGATTCTCATACTGATGTATGCTTATTTCTCAAGCGCCTGGAATATCGTCTGCGGCTTTCTGGGCGAGTTGTCAATGGGTCATTCTGTCATGGTCGCCATGGGCGCGTATACGTCTACGATGCTGCTTATGGAATTTGGTCTGAACCCATGGGTCGGTATGGTTGCGGGCGCCGTTGTAGCAGGGATATTCGGATTCATCATCGGCTATCCGTGCTTTAAAATGAAGGGGCCTTATTTTACATTGACAACGATCGCTTTTGCGGAATTGCTCCGAACCTGGTTTGTGAACAATGAAACGCTTCCGCTGATCCATTTGAATACGGGAGGCGCCATGGGCCTGGTGCTTCCAAGATCCGGACAAGGGTTTCTCTTTATGGAATCCTCCAGCAAAACAACCTACTATTACTTCATATTTATCATGCTTGTTCTTATTCTTTTGGTTTCGGCACTGATCAAATCGAGCAGATTCGGATACTATCTGACAGCGATCAAAAGTGACTCCGATGCCGCCGCCTCGCTTGGAATCAATGTTCCCAGAATGAAAATGTACGCGATGATCATCAGCAGTGTTTTCATGGGAATCGGAGGAACATTTTTTGCGGAATATTACAGATATGTAGGCCCCGACAGGGTTTTCGGCCTGGACCTTTCGATCCAGTTTGCGCTGATCGCGCTGATCGGCGGGCAGGGCACGGTCTTCGGGCCGGTGATCGGGGCGTTTCTGCTGATCCCGTTGAGCGAGACGCTGTCCGCGTCCCTGGGCTCGACAATGTCCGGCCTGCACCTGTTTCTTTATGGCGTCGTAATGATCTTTGTCGTACTGTTTATGCCGAAAGGGATCTATGGACCGATTCAGAATTTGTGTATCAGGGTTTGGAACTTGATTTTTAAAGTGAAAGATAGGAAAGTGGTTAAAAAGCCGGGTGGTACGATATGAAAAAGATACTTGAAATCAAAGGTTTAACAAAATCCTTTGGCGGATTAAAGGCCGTCAACAATGTGGATATGGCAGTAGAAGAAAAGGAAATCAAGGGCTTGATCGGACCCAACGGCGCCGGTAAAACAACATGCTTCAATATGCTGGCATGTTCCTTTGCCCCTACAAGCGGTGAGATTATTTTCTCCGGTCGGAACATAACGGGCATGAAACCTCACGAAGTATGCAGGATGGGGCTTGCCAGGACATTTCAGGTTGTAAGGCCTTTTGGAGACATGGATATCCTCGGCAACATTATGGTTGGCGTATTTTTAAAGATCCGGGATAAGAAAGAAGCAAGAAAAAAAGCCGAAAAAATATATGAACTCATGAGGTTCTCCGAGAAGCCGGGACAAATTGCGCATAATCTGACTACGGTAGACAGGAAGAAGCTTGAGGTAGCCAGAGCCATGGCGACGGAACCGAAGCTGCTCCTTCTGGACGAGGTTATGGCGGGATGCAATCCCCAGGAAAAAAAAGAGATCCTGTTTATGTTGAATACATTGCGGGACGAGGGCCTGACCATGATCATCATCGAACATGACGTTAAGGCGATTATGAGTATATGTGACAATATCGTTATCCTTAATCGCGGGGAAAAGCTTTGCGAGGGCAACGCCGAGGAAGTGGCGAACGATCCGAAGGCGATCACCGCATATTTAGGGGAGGATTATACACATGCTAAAAATTAAGAATCTGGAGTCCGGCTATGGGAATATACAGATCCTGAACGGGATCAACATGGAGATCAAAAACAATCAGATCGTGGCCCTTGTCGGCTCCAACGGGGCGGGAAAGACGACGCTTCTGAAGACTGTTACCGGGCTGATCCCTTATATGAACGGCGAAACGACCTTTGATGACGAAATCATCAGCGGACTTCCTGCGCATCAGATCGTATTGAAAGGAATTTCCATGGTGCCGGAAGGCCGCCAGCTGTTTTCGAGCCTGAGCGTATATGAAAATATGCTGATGGGTGCTTATCTGAAATCCGCCAGGGCGGTAAGAGCCGATTCCCTTGCGGAGATGTATGAACTTTTTCCCAGACTCAACGAGAGGCTGTCTCAAAAGGCAGGCTCATTAAGCGGCGGCGAGCAGCAGATGCTGGCGACGGCGAGGGCGCTGATGTCAAGGCCGAAGCTGCTTTTGATGGATGAGCCGTCCTGGGGTCTCGCCCCAATCCTGACAACGGAATTATTTGAAAAAATCCGGACGATCCGTGACAGCGGGACATCGGTGCTGATCGTGGAACAAAATGTATATCAGGCCCTGAAAATTGCCGATTGGGCATATGTCATGGAAAAGGGTGAAATTGTTATGGAAGGCGTCGGAGTCGATTTACTGGATAATCCGGATCTGAAAAAAGCGTATCTGGGAATGTAGTACACAGATTTAGAGTTGACAGTGTACCGGGAGGGATGACGAAGTATGAAAGCAGTGTTGAAAAGGTCCGTTGCACCGGGCGTCAGTATCGAGGATATTCCAATCCCTGAAATCAAGGATAACGAGGTGCTTGTACAGGTCATGGCGGCGGGGATCTGCGGATCCGACGTTCATATGTATGAAGGGACCCCGAACTATGAATGGGTCGCGCCGTATATGCCGGTCGTGATCGGTCATGAATATGCCGGTATTGTAGTAAAGACCGGAAATCAGGTATCGACCGTGAAAACCGGAGACCGGGTCGCCTGCATGTGCCTTTCGCCCTGCGGCGTGTGCCATATGTGCAAAACAAACCGCAGGCATTTTTGCGAGGCCGCCTTTTCCAGAATGATGGGATACGTCAATAACGGCGGATTCGCGGAATACTCGGCGGTGCCTGAAATCGGATGCGTGAAATTGCCGGATAACATTACCTATGAAGCCGGAGCGTTGATAGAGCCCATGAGCGTATGCGTCAACGCAGTCAACGACGCCGGCATCCGGTTCGGGGACGCTGTGGTCGTGATGGGGCCCGGCCCCATCGGGTTGATGACGCTTCTTTTTGCGAGGGCCAGCGGAGCGGGAAAATGTATCATGATCGGTACATCGAAAGATACGACTCGTTTGGAGCTGGCGAAACGGTTTGGCGCCGACCGGATCGTCATTGCGGATGAAACCGATGTAACGGAAGAAATCATGAAAGAAACGGGTCGGTACGGCGCCGACGTTGTGTTTGAAGCCACGGGAGTGCCCGGATTGATCCAGACCGGCCTCGATATGCTGACAAAGTCCGGAAAGCTGGTGGCCGTAGGGATTTATCCGCAGGAAACCAAGATCAGCCTGACCAATACGGTAAGGGGCGCAAAAAAGATAATCGGAACCTACGGAGGGGATATTACCTGGGAGAGGATCCTGAATTGGCTTTCTTCAGAATCCTATTATGCCGGGCGGATCCAGGAGATCATTTCAAACCGGACAAATATTAACGACGCGGAAGCCGCTTTCCAAAGATGCGTGCGGAAGGAAAACATCAAGGAAATGTTCACATCATTTGTCTAAGTGCCGTGGAAGCATTCGCCGCAGGCGAATCGCATGCGGCATTTCATAAAATACAGCAGGGAGGTCAGTCAATGAGAGCGATAGTGAAAGCGGAAAAAGGTCCTGGGGGCATAAAGCTTTGTAATGTAACCGAACCGCAGCCGGATATCAACGAGGTCAAGATCAAGGTACACGCGGGCGGTATCTGCGGAACGGATCTTCACATTATGAAGGATGAAGGGTACGCTTATCGGCTGGGCGTCACGATGGGCCATGAATACAGCGGGGTGATCGTCGAGATCGGATCCGGGGTTTCCAAGTTTCAGACGGGGGACAGAGTGGTATCCCTGACTGCGGGGTTTACCTGCGGACAGTGCAGGTATTGCAGGGAAGGGCTGCTGATGCTTTGCGAAGACAGGCTTTCCATAGGATCCGGCATGAACGGCGCTTTCGCCGAGTATATCGTCATTCCGGAATCGCTTGTATTCAAACTGCCGGACAGTGTTTCGCTGGACGCCGCGGCACTATGCGAGCCGTTGGCCTGCACCGTCAGAAACGTGATTGAGTTTTCAAAAGTAAAGGCGGGAGATTACGTACTGGTCAGCGGCCCCGGCACCATCGGGCAGCTGGTCATGCAGCTTGTTCATCAGTGCGGGGCAAAGGTTATGATGACCGGCACATCCGTTGATGCGGACAGATTAAGGGTCGCGTCGGAAACAGGCGCCGACAGGGTGGTTAACATAAGCGCGCAGGATCCCGAAAAAGAAATGAACGAATTCACCAAGGGGGAAGGATTTGACGTTGCTTTTGAATGCGCGGGGGCGGCGGCTTCCGCGGATCTTTGCCTTCGCCTCCTGAGAAAATCGGGCCAGTATTCCCAGGTCGGACTGTTTGGAAAGCCTGTCGTCTTCGATCATGACCTTGCGCTGAAAAAGGAGATCCATATCGTCAACAGCTTCGCTTCGGAAAGGACTTCCTGGGAAACGGCGCTTCGCCTTTTGGAGTGGGGGAAAATCAATACGGACGTATTGATCAGCCATAAATATAAATTCGAAGACTTTGAAGACGCGTTTGCGGCGGCTTTGAATAAAGAAGGTTTTAAAATATTGTTAACGCCGTAGCCTGCCTTTCAAGAACAATGGAGGAAATATAATGAGCAGTTTAAAGGGGAAAAACATCGTTATTACGGGCGCGACGCGGGGCCTGGGAAGAGTATACGCGCTTCACCTTGCCGGTCTGGGCGCCAATATCGGAATCATACACAGGGATTTATATTCTTATAAGGAATATGAAGCGGAAAAAAAACTGGCGAAAGCAGACACAATTCTTGAGGAATTATCCGGCCTCGGCGTAAAGGTGTATGGCGTGGAAGCAGACGTTACAAATAAGGATCAGGTTTTCGACGCCATGGAACAGTTTCAGGCGAAGCTGGGAAGTATCGATGTCGTAATATGCAATGCCGGAGGCGGTATCGGCAAAATCACCGACGGCAAGCCGTCGGAACTGGATCTGGACGTCTACGAAAAGGTGATCGACAGAAATCTTAACGGAACGGTTTACACCGTTACGGCCGCTCTCCCGTATATGAAGCAGCAGCGATCTGGAAAAATCATTACCGTAGCTTCCCACGTAGGCGTTCAGGTTAACAGTGACGGAAGCTACACTCACTATGGAATTGCCAAGTCAGGGATCATATACTTTACGAAAAGCATTGCACAGGAAGTCGGCCGTTTTGGAGTCACCGCAAATTGTCTGGCTCCCGGTTACATATCCACCGCAAGGTTGGCAATGCGATTTGAAGAGACGGGGGCGGATCATTTTATAAAGAATACCGCGTTAAAAAGGTTTGGAACGCCTGAGGAGTGCGCCAGGGTAGTGGAGTTTTTGGCCTCCGATATGTCGGATTACGTCACAGGCGCCGTGATAGAAGTAACAGGAGGAACGGTAGGAAAACTCGATATGGAATGGGCATTATAACGAGGCTTATCAATTCAGACGATTAAGGATATATTTTATCTTTAATAAAGAAAACCCTTGAATTTACAGGGGTTTTCGACATTATTGTCGAAAATTTCCTGCCGATGCGTTATAATGGTATGGTTGAGTAGCGTTCTCCTGTGCGAAGAGAGCAATTGCATAAAAAAAGACAGACTGTTTAAGGAGATTAAAGGAATGAAAGCAGCTTATTATCCGGAAAAAAATGCTATAGATTATGTGGATTTGGCAGCTCCCCGGCCGAAGAAAGGGGAAGCGCTGATTAAAGTGAAATATGCCGGCATATGCGGTTCGGATCTTCATGTTTATCACGGCGCGCATCCCACGGCTCAATTTCCGGTCATACCGGGACACGAATTTGTCGGAGCGCTGGCGGAGCTTGGAGAGGACGCCTGTACCGATATCAAACCCGGTGAAATCGTCGTGGCGCAGCCTTTTTCTTCCTGCGGCGTCTGCGAGGCCTGCATTACGGGAAACGACAACGTATGCCGGAGTTTAAGCTTATTGGGGATCCACAGGAACGGCTGTTTTGCGGAATATGTTGCGGTTCCGGCTAAGAAAATGTATCGTCTCCCCGCGGGCACGGATTTACAGCTGGCCGCCCTTGCGGAACCTCTTGCCGTGGCGGTTCACGACGTGAGAAGAAGCGGCCTGAAGGTAGGCCAGAACGCGCTGATCATCGGCGGAGGGCCCATAGGGCTTTTTATCGCCCTTGTTGCGCAGATGGCGGGCGCGCAGGTTTTTATATCGGAAGTCAGCGAGTTTCGTCTCGAATTTGCCCGGAAAATGGGATTCCAGACATTAAACCCGACGGATCAGGATTTTGACCGGCAGGTTGAAGAGATTACCAAAGGAAAAGGCTTCGACGTGGTATTTGAGGTTTCGGGCAGCAAACAGGGAATCGCGGCGATGACCGGGCTTGCCAAAATAGCGGGGACGGTCATGGTGGTGGGAATGGCTTCAGATAAGCATCCGGTGGATACGATGTCCATCTTCTTAAAGCAGCTTACCCTTTCGGGCGTCAGGATCCATTCCCAGGAAGCTTTTGCTTCAGCGGTGGATATCCTGATCGGCGGCAGGTTAAACGATAAACTGAACCTGCTGATCTCGAAAACATATGCGCTGAAAGACGTAAAAGAAGCCTATGACTATGTGCTTTCCGGCTCGGATTATTTTAAAGTGTTACTGGAAGTAAAATGAGTACAATGTCTCGATGCTGCTGCGGCAAGACTATTGTGATGCTTCCCATAATCATATGCAAGCCCATGACCGCCGCGACAATCACAGGCAGAAACCAGAAACTGCCGGTATCCGGCAGAACGAGCAGCAAGTGCTCTCTGATGATTTCAGCAACGCCGCTGGAAACCAGCACCCGCCCGATTGAGAATTCAGCGGTCAGAAACACAATATAACATAT
>DATMXY010000560.1:0-5846 GCA_035561275.1 Anaerovoracaceae bacterium
ATCTTATGTTGGATGTAAAGAAAATTTTGAAACGAAAAAGTATTCTAATCGCTTCCATTGTTCTGATCGGTACGCTGCTGCTCGCCTTGAATGCGTTTGCAGGTAAGGAGCCGGACAGTCAAATATCGGATACCGTTGATACCGTTACTGTAGAGGTGCATAAAGCAGGGTATTCCGATTCACAAGGAAAACTGACCTATAAAGCAAATCTGGAGCCCCAGGAAGAAGCGGCAGTCAGCAGTAAAGTCACAGGACAGGTAACCGGCGTCGTGTTTGAAAACGGAGACCCGGTTGTTCAGGGACAGCCGCTCGCTTACCTGGATGACGAAGATCTGCGCAATCAGCTTAAAAGTGCGCAGCTGGATCTGAATAAGCTTCAGCTGGAGCTTGATTCCGCAAAGAGAGATTACGGCAACGCCAGGGAGCTTTATGAACAGGGCGCCTGCTCAAGGTTGGATTATGAGAACGCCGAGCAGGCATATAAAACAATGCAGGCCAACGTGGAACTTCGAAAGGTGGATATCACAACCATCGGCAGCGCGCTGGAAGACTGCGTGATCAAAGCTCCCATCAGCGGCGAGGCCGGGGAAAGAAGTCTGAATGTCGGAGAATATGTCAACCCCGGCGCAGTCATTGCCAAAGTAAAGAACAATACCGCCATCAAGGCTACGATACAATTGATGCAGGACGACCTTGAGAAAGTTGCGGCCGGGCAGGAGGTAACGCTTAAGCTTGACCGGAACGGCGGGACATCATATAAGGGAACCGTTAAAAGCGTCGCATCCTCGGCAGACAGCCAGACAAGGGGATTCGACTGCCTCGTTGAATTCGATAATACAAGTGGAAAGCTCAATTCAGGCACCTTCGGCCTGATTGAGATACCGGATCCGGTTAAGCGCCAAGTCATAGCGGTACCCATCGAAGCCTTAACCGGCAGCGAAGGGGATTATTCGGTATTTGTCATGAAAGACAATACGGCGCGCAAGATTGCCGTGGAACTCGGCGGGATCAATGACGAAACGGCGGAAATAACTTCGGGCCTGCAGGAAGGCGATCTTATCATTACAACAAATTTAAATTTTCTTCAGGACGGGGATAAAGTTACCGCGGCCGGAGAGGGGGCATAATCATGTTTTTGACCGATATCAGTTTAAAACGTCCCGTTTTCGCCGTTGTGATGATTGTAACCCTGCTGGCGGTCGGGATCACGAGCTTTCTGGACCTGAATCTTAACGATATGCCGGAAACCAATATTCCCTATGCCATGGTCGAAATCATTCTTCCCGGCGCCTCGCCCGACCAGATGGAATCCAAAGTCACAAAACAGGTTGAAGAGGCGGTGGGACAGATCGCCGGGGCGAAACACACCACAAGCTATGTCGGGGAAAGCTATTCGGTCACGATGGTGGAATTTGACGGCTCCAAAGCCTCCGACGACGCGGCCCAGGATGTCAGGACAAAAATTAACAGCATCCGTTCCGCCCTTCCCCAGGACATCGAAGAGCCGATCATATCCAAATTTGATATGAACGACGCGCCCGTATTATCCCTTGCGTTGACGGGAAATATGAGCCAGGAGGAGCTTTCGGATCTCGTCGACGACGTCGTCGTTCCGGGGATTAACACGGTCGAGGGCGTGGGCTCCGTTACGGTTTACGGAGCGTCGGAGAGGGAGATCCGGATCAAGGCGGACAAGGACAGGCTCGCCGCTTTGAATATAACCATCGATCAGGTGACCGGCGCGTTGGCCGGCGACAATATCGACGTGCCGACCGGAAAGATAACCGGTGAATCCCGGGAAGTAACGCTAAGGACTTATAGCGGCATCCGCAGGGTCGAGGATTTCCGCGACATTGTCATAACAACCGTCGGCGGTTCGGAAATCCGGCTGGGCGACGTCGCCGAGGTCACGGACGGACATAAGGATCAATCCAGTCTATCGAACTTCAACGGAGAACAATGCATCGGAATCGATGTTGTAAAGCAGTCCGGAACCAATACGGTGAAAGTGACCGACGACGTGAAAAGGAAGATCGAACAGATGGGGTCTTCTTTGCCGGAGGACGTCGAAATCCAGGTGGTGAGCGACAATTCCGAATCCATACGCGGCTCGGTGGACGGCGTCAAAGAGACCATGATCGAGGGCTGTGCGCTGGCTGTGCTCATCATATTCCTGTTTCTGCGCACGCTGGGCAGCACCGTCGTCAGCGCCATATCGCTGCCCACATCCATCATTACGACCTTTGCCGCCATGAAATTTATGGGATTCACCCTGAACATGATGACCCTGATGGGACTGTCGCTGTCCGTCGGGCTTCTCGTCGACGACGCAATTGTTGTGATCGAAAATATCGTCCGGCACCTGCGAATGGGAAAAACTCCGCTTCAGGCGGCAAAGGAGGCGACCGGAGAAATCAGCCTGGCGGTCCTTGCCACCACGCTGACCATCGTTGCGGTATTCCTTCCGATGGCCGCGATGCCCGGGATGATGGGGACGTTCTTCAAGGAGTTCGGTTTGACCGTCGCCTTTGCGGTAATGATTTCACTGTTTGTATCCTTTACTCTGGTGCCGCTGATGGCGTCCCGGTATGTAAGAGACGAAGAAAACAGCGAACCGAAAACATGGCTCGGAAGATTCCTTGCATGGTTCAACCGCCAATTTGAGACGCTGGCGGTACTCTACAACAGGATGCTGGAATTAGCCTTGAGACACCGGGTAAAGACGGTCCTGCTGGCGTCGGTCATATTCCTTTCGAGTCTGACGCTGGTCCCCTTGATGGGTATGAATTTTCTGCCGCCGGAAGACACGGGAATGATCAATATCGATGCGGAGCTTGATTCCGGCTTGTCCTTGAATGCGGCGGGGAAGAAGGCGGCGCAGATCGAGGAGATCATAGAAAAATATCCGGACGTCACGTCGGTATACTCCACCGTCCAGCGCGATATTATCAACTTCCATATTAACTTGTCAGATAAAAAGGAGAGAAAACAGAGCTGCGATGAAATTGCGTCGCAAATGCGAAACGAGATCAAACAGATCCCGGGGTTGGATCTGACCGTGACCGGAAGCAGAAGCATGAACCAGGGCTACGGGAAACGGTATTCCCTTCATGTACAGGGGAACGATTTTGACCAGCTTGTCGAATACAGTCAGAAGGCAAAACAGCTGCTGGCAGAAATACCGGGGACCGTTGATACGGGCATAACCTATAAGGCAGGAAAGCCGGAGACGAGGATCACAGTGGATCGTGACGCGGCGGCTGACCTGGGCGTGGCTCCTGCCGCGGTCGCGGTCGCCTTAAATACGATGTTCAACGGCACAACAGTGGGCCAGTATGAGGATCAGGGGGATCGAATCGACGTCACCGTCAGCGTGGAGGACAGTCAAGGAACAGGCCTTGACAGCGTGGACGGAATTTACCTGACCAGCCGGACCACCGGAGCGATGGTGCCCATCGAACAGCTGACCAAAAAGGAATATACCACCGGATCTTCCAAGATCGAACGTTATGACAAGAGCAGAGATGTTCAGGTCCAGACAAACTTTATCGGCATCTCCTCTTCCGAGCTTAGCGATACATTTATGAAAAAGCTGAACGAAGAGCTGCCGCCACCGGAGGGGATCGTCATCAACATGGGCGGAGACGAGCAGGAGACACAGGATACCATGGCCGATCTGATACGGGTCATGGTACTGGGAGTTCTTTTTATCTTCCTGATCCTGGCTGCCCAGTTTGAAAGCTGGATCGATCCGCTGGCGATCATGTTCTCCCTGCCCTTGGCGGTCATCGGCGCCATGATGTCGCTGTTTATAACCGGGTCCGGACTGAGCGTGGTCGGATTGATCGGCATCATCTTTCTGATGGGCCTGGTGACCAAGAATGCGATCCTGATCATCGACTTCATCAAAAAACGGCGCGCGGAAGGCCTTGAGCGAAAGGAAGCGATCCTTCAGGCCGGCTTGGTCCGCATGAGACCCATCATGATGACGACCCTTGCCATGATCCTCGGCATGCTGCCCTCCGCGCTGGATTCCGGGACCGGAGCCGAATTGAGACAGCCTCTGGCTATCGCCATTGTCGGCGGGCTTATTTCCTCGACGCTGCTGACCCTGATCGTGGTTCCGGTCATCTATACCGTACTGGATGATTTAAAATTAAAACTAAAATCGGGCGCATTGCTAACAAAAATAGCCCTGGCTTTTTCCAAAAAAACAAAAACCCCCGCCTGAGCAGAAAGCACAGGCGGGAGAAAGGGGACGCTTTCTAATCCTGCTGTTCGTCCAGCATCGAATGCCAAGTAGAGGGATCGTCCTCTTTTGCGTCGTAGACGACAACGCCGTCGATGACGGTCATAGCCGCCTTCAGATTTTTCAATTCTTTCAGGCCTGCCGCTTCAAAGGGGTTTTCGTCAAAGATCACAAAATCCGCATGCTTGCCTCTTTCTATGGAACCGTAACTGCCGCTGATCCCAAGCTGTGCAGCCGCATCGACCGTCAGCAGGTCCACAGCCTCTTCGACGGTTTTTGCGTTTTGAATACAGAGAAAGTCATTGTCCGTAGAGCCGGGCGCGCCGGACGTCCGGCTATGTCCGGCCGTACTGAGTCCGGCTGTATCCGGAGTTCGGACGATTTCTGTGACGTCCAGATGATAGCAGGTATCGGACAGCTCTCCCGGATCGGAAACCGGGTCGTGGACGAGGGTAAACTCATTCTTTTTGTACCCTGCCGACCTTGCCGCAGCCAGGGCTTCAACAGCTTCGGAGACGGCTTCTTCTCCCCAGGCGTCGATGTGGACGTCAAAGCCTTTGTCGCCGGCTTCCACGCAGAGCTCTCTCAGCACCTCGTCGGAAACGGAAAGGTTTTCTTCAGAACCTTCCACGATCAGTTTCAGTGTTTTGAAATTGATATAACCATTCAGCTCCACACAGTTTGTCCGAAACTGAGAAAGCCTGTTCATGACCGCTTTCGGATTCACGTCCTGGGTTATCAGCAGGGATCCGTAATATTTCTGCTTCAGCAAGTTTTCCTGATAGATATGCACCAGGATATTCTGATAAATGGAAGAGAAGAAATCAGGTGCACCGCAGTCAAATACCGCGGTAAAGCCTCTCTCGCAGTATTTTTCCATAACGGCAAGGGCAGCCCCGGATATGGCTTCCAGGTCTATTGGTTCCAGGATGCCGAGAAGATAGGGGATCGTGACGGCTTTGACTTCGTCTTCTTCTGCGGCGGCTTTGACGATTTCAAGGGCTGCCGTATTTATAATGCAGTGGAAACCGCTTTTTCCGAGAACTACCGCAGGCTTATCCCCGCAGGCTTTATCAAGCATCGCTCGCGCCTGTTCCCCTTCCACGCCTTCCAGAATAGTTTCATCGTAACCGTAGGCGAATATAACGCCAGCATCGGGATTGGATGCCGCATATCCGGAAATCTGATCCATGATATCATCCGGGCCGCCTTCATTCAGAAACAGGCAGGATCCTTCCAGGGCGTTCAAAGCCGGATAGCCGCAGGTGTCGATATATCCGGGAAGCATCACGCCGCCTTCCAGATCGACGATCTCCGTGTTTTTTCCTTCCAGTCCGGACAGATCATCATAATCGCCGATATCCAGGATAATGCCGTCCCTGCATGCCACGGCCTCCACCTCGGGAAAATCGGGATTCAGGGTAAAGATCCTGCCCCCCATGAAAATGATATCCGCCGTTTCGTTTTTCTTAAAAAATCCAAAGGCCATATTGTCCCTCCGTACTTTATATTATTTCACTTCTTTATTCTAGCATGGATGCCGGAAAGATAAAAGTTGATTTGAATTTCGATATATAATTTACTTGTTGTATAGAAT
>DATMXY010000561.1:0-6456 GCA_035561275.1 Anaerovoracaceae bacterium
CAATTATTTAATTAGGAGGATTTTATTATGTCATTAGTAACACCGGAAGCTTTTGTATTGGGAATGTCAGCAATTGGCGCCGCCGTCGTTATGCTCGGCATCATGGGTATCGGACTCGGCCAGGGCTTTGCCGCGGGAAAAGCTGTTGAAAGCGTGGCCAGGCAGCCGGAAGCAAAGGGCGATATTTTACAGACCATGCTCGTAGGCCAGGCTGTCGCTGAAACTACGGGAATCTTTGCGTTCATCGTATCCATAGTACTCCTGTTTGCGAATCCTTTTATCGGTCAGCTGTAGCCGCAGGACGGAAGCGATGATATTATGGAAGTTTGAGCAAGGAAGGAGGGAAATGCCTTGGAATTACATGCAGATTTGATCCATCTTGACTGGACGCTGCTTATGGTGGCAGTGAACGTCCTGATCCTATATTTGATACTCAAGCGTTTCTTCTTCGAAAAGGTGCGTAATTTCATGCTGGACCGGCAAAATGCCGTTAAGGATGCCTTTGAACAGGCGGATCGCGCAAATCGGATGGCCGATGAAACCCTGGCGAATTACAACAAGCAAATTGCAGGAATCGAAAGCGAAGGCAGGGAAATCATCAAAAATGCCAGGATCAAAGCGGAAGCCCATGCGAAGGAAATCACAGACGAGGCGGGCAGAAAAGCCAACGAAATGATTTTGCAGGCGCAGCGGGAAATTGAAAGAGAGCGGATCAAGGCGGTCGGTGAAATGAAACAGCAGATCGTCGGGCTTGCTATTTATGCCGCGGAAAAGATCATCGAAAAGCAGCTTGACCAGGCTGGCCAGGATGAGCTGATCCAGCGGGTAATCGAACAGGCGGGTGCTTCGGGATGGCAGAATTAACGGTTGATATGACATACGGCAAGGCCCTTTTTGAAGCGGCTGCCGATGGTAATAAAACGGACCTGATCCTCGAGGAGGCTCAGGGACTGCTGGACATCTTTAAAAGGGAACCGGAATTTTTTGAGTTTATTAAGACTCCCGTAATTTCCGCTGAGGAAAAAAAGCTGGCGGTCAAAAAGATCTTTTCGGGGAGAATTTGCGATGAACTTCTCAATTTCCTTTTTATCCTCATCGACAAAAGGAGGGCTAGGGAATTTGAGAATATCATAAAGCGATACAAACAACTGATGGATGAAAGCAAGGGCTTCTCCTTCGGGACGATATTCTCCGTGAACCCCCTTTCCAGGGAACAGCTGGAGACCTTTGAGGAAAAGACGGGCAGACTGATCCGAAAGAAAGTTAAGCTTGAGAACAAGACAGACTCTGCCATCCTGGGCGGAGTGAGGATATTTATAGAAGGCAAGGTCATCGACGCCTCCGTCAGGAAGCGGCTCAACGACCTCAGCGAAAGCCTCAGATAGGAAGGAGGATGTGCATCAATGAACTTAAAGCCGGAAGAGATCAGTGCGGTCATAAGAGAACAGATCAAAAATTATAAAAACGAACTGGAGATCTCCAATTTCGGAACAGTCATACAGGTGGGCGACGGGATTGCCAGAATCTACGGCCTCGACCAGTGTATGGCCGGCGAGCTTTTGGAGTTCCCCGGAGAAATATACGGAATGGCGTTAAACCTGGAGGAAGATAATGTCGGTACGGTTATCCTCGGCCCCGATCAGGAAATCAAAGAGGGCGACGTCGTAAAGCCCACGGGCAAAGTCGTTGAAGTTCCGGTGGGACCGGAGCTCATCGGCCGCGTCGTCAACGCCCTTGGCCAGCCCATCGACGGCAAAGGGCCCATCCATACCACGAAATCAAGGCCTGTTGAAAACAGGGCGCCCGGAGTACTTCAGAGAAAATCCGTTCACCAGCCTCTGCAGACGGGCATCAAGGCCATTGACTCCATGATCCCAATCGGAAGAGGCCAGAGAGAGCTGATCATCGGAGACAGGCAGACCGGAAAAACGGCCATTGCCATCGATACCATCATCAATCAGGCGGAAGAGGACGTCATCTGTATCTATGTTGCCATCGGCCAGAAAAAATCCACCGTGGCCCAGATGGTACAGACACTGGAAAACAAAGGCTCCATGAAATATACCATCATCGTTTCCGCCACTGCCAGCGACGTTGCGCCGCTGCAGTACATCGCCCCTTACGCGGGCTGCGCCATGGCGGAAGAGTTCATGGATCAGGGCAAACATGTCCTGATCATATACGACGACCTTTCCAAGCACGCGGTAGCCTACAGGGCCATGTCCCTGCTGCTCAGGCGGCCGCCGGGAAGAGAAGCTTACCCCGGAGACGTATTCTACCTTCACAGCAGACTGCTGGAGAGGGCGGCGAAGCTGTCCGATGAACTGGGAGGCGGCTCTATCACCGCTCTGCCCCTTATTGAAACCCAGGCAGGGGACGTATCCGCATACATTCCAACAAATGTGATTTCCATCACGGACGGCCAGATCTTCCTGGAAACGGACCTGTTCTTCACGGGGCAGAGACCCGCCGTCAACGCCGGCATCTCCGTGTCCCGGGTAGGCGGAAATGCCCAGATCAAGGCCATGAAGCAGGTTTCCAGCAAGGTCAGGATGGAACTGGCCCAGTACAGGGAGCTCGCCAGCTTCTCGCAGTTCGGCTCCGATCTGGACAAGGAAACGAAGAACCGCCTGGACCACGGCGCAGTTTTGATGGAGATTTTAAAACAGCCCCAGTATGCTCCGGTCAAGGTCGAGCATCAGGTCATGATCATCTACGCGGCTACCAACCGTTACCTGGCGGATGTTCCCGTGGAGGAAATCAAGGATTTTGAAAAGGAAATGTACGATTTTATGGATACCCAGTATCCGGAAATCGGAAAAGCCATCAAGTCCACCGGAAAGCTGGAGCCGGAGACGGAAGAAAAACTGAAGGCGGCAATCCTGAAGTTCAAATCAGTGAGGAAGTGACGGCATGGCATCCAACAATATGAGGGATATCAAGCGCAGGATACGAAGCGTCAGCAGCATGGAGCACATCACCAACGCCATGAAGCTGGTATCCGCGGCCAAACTCAGAAGAGCCAAAAACACCTTTGAAAGAACAAGGGAATATTTTCACTATGTCACAGAATCCATAGAGGAGATTTTCCATAACACAAGCGATATTCCGTCGCAATATCTCAAGGGCAGTAGGGAAATCAGAAACTCCTGCTATATTGTCATCACCAGTTCGAGAGGGTTGTGCGGAAGCTTCAACTCCAACGTGATCAAGGAGGCCGCCAGGCAGATCGCGGAGGACCCGGATCCGGATAAACCGGTCGTTGTGGCTATCGGAGGAAAAGGGAAGGAATATTTTCAAAAGCGGGGTTATGAAATCTGCTCGGAATACATGCTGCCGCCAGAGAGCATCTCTTTCCTGGAGACCCACGAAATCAGCAAACCGGTTATCAAAATGTACAATGCGGGGATCATCGACGAAGTCGTGATGATTCATACCTCTTTTATCAGTTCCATGGAACAGAGGGTCGTGTCTGTGAAGCTGCTTCCTTTTGAAATCCATGAAGATCCGGATTTTCCGAAGCTGGAAAAACAAGTTGACTACGAACCGTCCGTGGAAGACGTATTCAACTATCTGGTGCCCAAGTATGTTGAAATCATGGTCTACGGCGCTATCGTCGAATCCGCCACCTGCGAACATGCGGCAAGGCGGATAGCCATGGAAAACGCGACGGATAACGCAAGAGAGATGATCGGCGAACTGACGCTCTACTATAACAGGACGAGACAGGCAGCCATCACGAATGAAATTTCTGAAATCGTAGGAGGCGCCGAAGCGCTGAAATAATCTCACGTTGGGGGTGAAAAGAAATTATGAGCCATAAAGGTACCATACATCAGATCATTGGTCCTGTAATCGATATAAAGTTCAAGCCCGATGAAATGCCGGAGCTGCTCAATGCAGTTAACATTGAGTTTGAAGGCAGGGATATCGTCGCGGAAGTCGCCCAGCATATCGGCGACGATGTGGTAAGATGCGTAGCCCTGTCCTCCACGGACGGACTGACCAGAGGCATGGGAGCTACGGACAGCGGAGCGCCCATCAGCGTTCCCGTAGGGAAGGCAGTCCTGGGAAGGCTATTCAACGTTGTCGGAGCCACCATTGACGACAAAGGTCCTGTGAATGCGGAGAAGAGACTGCCCATCCACCGGCCGGCGCCGGCTTTTGACGAGCAGGATACCAGCTCTCAGATCTTTGAAACCGGAATCAAGGTCGTAGACCTCATCGCGCCCTACACGAGAGGCGGAAAAGTCGGACTCTTCGGAGGCGCCGGCGTAGGGAAGACCGTACTGATCCAGGAGCTGATCAACAATATCGCGAAAGAGCACGGAGGCATCTCCGTATTTGCCGGAGTAGGAGAAAGAACTAGGGAAGGCAACGACCTTTACCATGAAATGATCGATTCCGGCGTAATCGAAAAGACAGCCATGGTTTTCGGCCAGATGAACGAGCCGCCGGGAGCCAGGATGAGGGTGGGCCTCACGGGCCTTACCATGGCCGAACACTTCAGGGATGAAGAAGGACTTGACGTACTTCTGTTCATAGACAATATCTTCCGTTTTACCCAGGCCGGTTCCGAGGTTTCCGCGCTGCTTGGCCGTGTGCCCAGCGCCGTTGGATACCAGCCGACCCTTGCGACGGAAATGGGTGCGCTGCAGGAGAGGATCACCTCGACGAAGAAGGGCTCCATCACATCGGTACAGGCGATCTACGTACCTGCCGACGACCTGACGGACCCGGCGCCTGCCACGACCTTCGCTCATCTGGACGCCACTACGGTACTTTCCCGGTCCATCACCGAGCTGGGGATCTATCCGGCGGTTGACCCGCTGGAGTCCACCTCCCGCATCATGGACCCGATCATCCTCGGGGAAGAGCATTACGATACGGCCCGCGGAGTGCAGGAGGTTCTCCAGAGATACAAAGATCTGCAGGATATCATCGCCATCCTGGGTATGGATGAACTGTCCGATTCCGACAAGCTGATCGTTTCCAGAGCCAGAAAGATCCAGCGTTTCCTTTCCCAGCCTTTCCATGTGGCGGAAGCGTTCACCGGTACGCAGGGCAAATATATCCCGCTGCATGAAACTGTGAGAAGCTTCAAGGAGATCCTGGAAGGCAAACACGATGAAATACCTGAGCACCTGTTTATGTATGCCGGCGGAATCGATGAAGTTGTAGAAAGGTTCAATAAAAATGCCTAAGAGTATGCAGCTGGAGGTGATCACCCCCTCCAAACTCTTTTACAAGGGAGATGTTGAGCTTGTCATCGTCAGAACGCTGACCGGCGACGAGGGCTTTATGGCAAACCATATCTGGGCGGTCAAGCTGCTTGCCGCGGGTGAGTTGTGGTTTCAGGAGGCCGGCGCCAGGGACTTTAAAATCGCAGCCCTGGCCGGAGGCTTTATCGATGTGAAGGACAACATCGTCATTTTCACCGACGCCGCCGAATGGCCCGAGGATATCGACCTTGCGCGGGCGCAGCATGAAAAGGACTTTGCGGAAAATTGGCTCAGGCATCCCAGCGACGACGATTCGGAAATCAAAAGGGCCGAGATTGCCCTCCAGAAATCCCTGACCCGTATGCACGTCAAAGCCGGCGGTTACAGAAGGAAAAGATAACACAGGCAGGCCTCATATTAAGGCCTGCCTATTCTTCAACCCAAGGGATTACAGTTGACTGCTCAGGAATACCAATATGTTATCCGTTCATAGGGATATTCACATCAAGCCAGGTCCATTCACTGCTTTCTTCCTTCTGGACAAATTTATTCCCCTCCAGAACAGTATGCGAGGTTGCCGTATACGTACCGATGATATTCAGGCTGCATATCCCGTCCATGTTGCTCACAAGCACCAAGGCGAAACACAGTGAAATACACACCTTTTTTCCCATGCGCATCCTCCGCTTATTTGGATTTTAGACGAACTTATCCATTTGCCGGCTCGGGAATAATAGCTCAGAACTCATAATGAGACCACATACTGATAATGACGATGATCTTTTCCTCTTCCAAAACCTTGTATATCAAACGGTGCTGTCTGTTGATCCGTCTGGAATACAAATCACTGAGACTTCCGCTCAGCTTCTCGTACGGTGGAGGATTTTGAAAGGGGTTCTCCTTGATTACTTCCGGCAATTTATCCGCATTTCTTCTTAATGATGGTATTGCCTTAACCTTTTCTTTATCTTTTAAAGCAGACTTTAAAATTACAATCCTGTATCTGCTCATTTCTCATCACCATTCAAAGTCAACGCAATCTTCCGGTTTGGCTTTCAGCCCTTCCGTCAGCCTCTCTTTCATGCCGGGGATAGAAGTCAGATACAGAGTTTCCATTAATCCGTTATACTCCTGTTCGCTCAGAATGATAACATTCCCTTTTCTGGTATTTACATTTATAACATCATTGAAATCAATAGCAAGATTCAAATACTCGAACAGATTTTTTCTTAAG